>JBEKNX010000073.1:0-14010 GCA_049522375.1 Acidimicrobiales bacterium
GTCGATGACCTCAATGCCCTCGGTGCGACGTTCCCGGGGACCAACGTCCCGGTGACCTACCAGGTCCGAATGCACCACTCAGAGCTCGTGGCGTAGGCCAAGATGTCCAGACGTCTGAACTTACGTCGCCCGTGTTCATCCCAGGCTCTGGCGATATCGCTGCGGTCGAGGACTGTGATGTCCACGTCCTTGGTGACGGCAGCGAATGGGCGACGTCGACTCGGATCCTGAGGGTCGACCCGACGACCGGGCGGGTGGTCGGCGTGATCGCCCGATTGCCCCCTGGCCTCGACATCGGCGAGCCCGAGCCTGACAGCTCGGGCAACTGGATCGCCTTCGGAGCTAGCACGAATAACGTTCAGGGCACCGCCGAGGGGGAGTTCATCCTTCACCACGGCCGGTGCTGGCGTGTGCCCGACACTGGCTCGCTTGGCGGTGCGATCTGGCGATGACGTGCCAGTAGAGCTCTTCGATGGGACTCGAATTCACAGCGGTCGAGGTTGGGGCGTGGTGCCATCTCAACCAACACATAATCGGGAGCTCTGGTTCATCGAGCCCGTCCATTTCGTCGTTGCTCGCAAAGGAAATAATCGGCGTTCGCGCGCACGCTCATCGAGCCGGCCAACCGGAGGACCTCGCGCACATAACGGCGGCCGGCGTGCCGCGACGATCTGTCTGCAGTTCGGTGCGATCAGGCGACGCCACCCGATCTCGCGCTCGGCTTCGCGATCCGTCGATAGGTATTCAGCCACCGCCCCTGAGCGTGGTGAAGGGACCGCTCAGAATTGGGCTTCTGGCCCTAGGGAAGCTAAGGGTAGGAGCTGGAAGGCCAAGCTTCACTGGCCAAACGATGCGGTCGGTGCCTCGCTGCACGGATCAACCGCCAGCCCCGACCACGGCCAGCTGCCGCCAGCTCCGGCCGCCGTCGCTCGTCGCGACGAGCACGTCGCCGGGGCCCTGTGACCAGGCTCCGAGTACGAAGCCGACCCGCGCCGACACGAACGACACTGACTGCGACGAAGACGAGTAGGACATCCCGGCGGCGAGTACGTTGCGAGCTTCGGACCAGCGCAGCCCGCCATCGGTCGTGACGCTGACGGCCAGGTCCTCTCCCGCCTGGCACGCCCAGCAGCCGGTCACGAGCACGGCGGCGTCGGGGCCGAACGCGCTGAGCGTCTCAAGTCCGCCGTTGATCTCGGTCATCGCCCGGTACGGCCCGCCGAGCCCACCGAACGGTGCTGTCTTGGCGAAGTTCCCCGCCACAGCGGTAAAGCTGCGACCACCGTCTCGCGAGCGGAACACCACGTAGGGCTCGATGTTCATGGCAGGGTTCCCGAAGGTGTAGGCCCACAGCGTGAGCCCCGAGCTGCCCAGGAGAACGTCCGGCGCCGGCCCGACCCGCCGCCAAGAGCCGTCGCCCGAAGCGTACAGCGTCGCCCTCAGCGGTCCTTTGGCGCCGGCGCCGTAGAGCGCCGCCGGCCCGGGCTCCGCGAGGTAGTAGAGCACGCGGGCAGACGCGACGCATAAGGGTGGACCGAAATTGCACCGCGAGCCGGCGGGGATGGCGAGCGCCTGCCAGCTTCGCCCGCCGTCGACGGTGCGATAGAGCGAGGCCTGGCTGCGGGCGCAGCCCGGGGAAAACCCTATGAGCGGGGAGACGAAATCGACGGCCGGTGGCTCGACCGCCGTCAGGTTGGGCGGCTCGCGCCGTGCCTGCCAGTGGCGGCCGGCATCGGTCGTGACAAGCAAGCGGCGGGTCGTGACGACCACGGCGCTCGAGCGACCGGTGACATCGAGCCCCAGCACCTGCTCCTGACGGCGAAGGCCAAGTACGGGAACGATATGCGCCCCAGCGTCTGTCGTCACGGCGACCCCGGCCGGGCCGGCGAGGTAGCCAACCCCCCGTGTGGCGAAGGCGATGTCCTCGTAGGGCGACGCCTGCGGCGGCGCGGGGGTGACGGATATCACGCGGTGCCAAAGGTGCCCGCCGTCGTCGGTCGAGTAGACGGCCCCGTCGCTGTCCGGCCCCTCAGCAACCGAGAGGTCTGCGCTGAGCAACAGCGCCATCGGGCCCCGCGTGGGCGCTGTCGCGCCCGTGGGTCGCCTGACGGTTGGGGCCAGCACGGCGAGCGCGCCGTCGTCGACGGGCGTGCCGACCTCGGCCAGCGGCGGGGGGCTTGGCCCTCCGCCCGGGCCGCCCACGACCCCCGCCGCCTGGTGGCCGGCGAGCTGCCAGCTGGCACCGCCATCGCTTGACTCGAACAGCTCATCGCCCTCCGAAGGCAGCCGACCGGAGGCGACGACAGCGAGCTGTGAGCCGTCGGCGTCGACGGCGTCGAGCCCCGTTGTCTGGAGGCTGTCGGTTTGATCTGGGAAGCTGCGGCCAGCTCGGTGCGGCGGGAGAAGCCGCTCAGGACAGGGTATTCGGGCGCGGCTTAGACACTTGTCTTGCCCGGTTCGCGGACCAAACGGCCCCGCCCGAGCCGTCGGGCAGGCTTTCTCGTCTCGATGAAGAAACGCTCGGCGTGGGCGACGAACGGGCCGTCTCGCTCGATGAGCCCGTGGAGGCCAAGCAGTTGGTCGCGGTACCTCTCGGCGGTGAACCCCGGGACAGTCCAAGGCACCTTGCGCAGGAAATGCACAACGGCGCCGAGGTCGTTGAAGACCGTCCGTAGCGACGCTTGTCGGAGGTCGACCACAACAAGGCCCGCGGCTTCGGCGCACTTCGCCACACGCTCAGGGCTTTGGTTGTCGCCGGATGGCTGCGGGCCCATCATGAACTCGAACAGTTCGCGATTGGAACCCTGGCCTATTTGCTGGGACAGGTAGGAGCCATCGGGGTATAGCACCCGCGCCACCTCCTCCCAGATCGTGAGCACCGGGTGCCTACTGACCACTAGGTCGAAGGTTTCGTCGTCGAAAGGCAATACGTTGTCATCGTCCACGAGCAGCCTTGCGTACCCCCACGGGGGACGTTCCTCGTTTGCCCGTCCTTCGAACCAGGAGACGTCCCAGCCTTCGACGGGCACCGACACGCCCTCGGCGACCAGTTCTTCGAACGTCCTCGGCTGCACCATGGCTCAATGATGGAGTGCCGGCATCGCTGGCAACCACCGAATTCTGCTGGCTCGCTCCGGGCTGGCAGGCGGACTGTATGCCAGGCGATGGCCAGACGGCTCAGGGCTGCGCTCGCCTGCACCAAGGGGCGGGGCGGGTCGCAGACACATTGCGTGGCTGTGCTGTGGGGCGCAACCCGGCTCCTAAGCTGGCCCACCGATGCCCAGCACTCCCGTTGCCAACCGCCTGCTCGGTTACCCAGAAGACGCACGCCTGCTCATCGTGAACGCCGACGACCTGGGGATGTCACTTCCCGTCAACGAGGGTGTCGTGGCGGCCATCGAAGCGGGCTTCGTCCAATCGACGAGCTTGCTGGTGCCGAGCCCCGGTACACCCGAGGCGATGGAGTTTCTGGCCAGGCACCCTGAAGTCGACCTGGGCGTGCACCTCACCCTGGTCTGTGACAGGCCAGGGTGGTGGGGGCCGGTGGCGGCGCCCGGCGCCGTCCCTTCCTTGGTGGACCAGTCGGGGGGCCTCTACCCCTACGACCGCAGAGAAGAAATGCTCGCACGGGCACGACCAGACGAAGTCGAGGCCGAGTTCCGGGCACAGATCGGCGCCGTGCTCGCCGCCGGCTTGTGGCCCACCCACCTCGACTGGCACTGCCTGGCCGACGGTGGCCGGGCTGACATCTTCGAGCTCACAGTGGCCCTGGCGCGGGAGCACCGCTGGGCGGTGCGCGTCCATGAACCGGCCCGGGCGAAAGAGCTGTGCCGCCTCGGCCTGCCTGTGGCCGAGCACGGCGTCCTCGACAGCTATGCGCTCGACCCGGTCGGGAAACCCCAGCGCTACCGGCAGTTGCTACGCGACCTGCCAGGAGGCCTGAGCGAGTGGGCGGTGCACCCGGCCGTCGATCGTCCCCGGCTGCGGGAGATGGAGCCAGGTGACTGGCAAAGGCGCTACAGCGACTACGAGTTCTTGGTCTCGCCGGAGGCCCGAGAGGCCATCGAAAGCGAGGGGGTCACACTGGTGGGTTATGCCCAGCTGCAAAAGGCCTGGTCCGCGGCGGCGTAAAATATGATCCGAGTGCCTGCCGCTCCCGACAGCAGGATCAACCTCGTCGAGGTTTCCCTCCTCAAGTACGTGTTGGCCCACGATTACCCGCGCTCACCCGGAGCCGTCGCGGTACCGAGGCCCTGCGACTGACAACCACGGACCGAAGTGGAGGGGCAGCTCCCTTCCCCCCCACCTTTGTGTGTACCTCGGCTAAGCCCGATCGTGCCGACCACTGACCGTGCTTGTCACCCAGATCCCCTTCCGTGGGAGCCATCCCGATCGCTGAGTACGGGCTAACCGTTCTTCCTGCGACCACGAGGCCTGACGGACGCAGAACAACCGTTACCGGCCCCGCCTTGCGAGTGGCGGTCAACCTTGCGTGTCGGTGAAGCGACCACCGGCACGTTGCCCAGGCCAAGGGTCACTAGCAGCTGAAGGCTCCATGTCTACGTTCGTGGAGCTCAGTGACCCGGTCCGTCAGTTAGGGCACGGTGAATCGATCAGTGCGCATGCCGTCGGGCAGCACTGCTCGCCGGCGGAGCAGTAGCCGGCCGTGGAAGAAGGCGGGCAGCAGACGTAGTCGGGAGGCAGGCAAAAGATGCCGCAGGAATTATAACCGGAGGGGCAGGTCCCATTGGCTGAAGGAGCCGTAGTCGTAGGCGCCGGGGGCGGCGGAGGCGGCGGCTTGCATTGGTCTCGGCAGGCTACTTCGGTCTCATAGTAAAAGGCTAACACCGCACCGAAACCGCAAAAAGCAAAACTCACAAGGCATTCATGGGTAACCAGATTAACAAAAGCGTCGTGCCAGTGGTTCCAGCACTTTGCGTAGCAGTCTTCGCTGTCGATTGGTGCTGCATTAGTTGTTATCGGGAATGGGAGGTCGGCTACTAGGAAGGCGACTATCCCGCCGAAGGCCATTTTGATGCCCGTCCGGCGGGTGAAGGTTTGGCTGGGGATCTCGGTGAGGCCGCGGCTCGGTGCTGGCTCAAGATGCGAAGTAGCGCTGCCGCCATCTTGGCGGACTGCATCCTGCCGAGGGAACGTTCTCGTGGCTGCGGCCCGTGCGAGGCGGTCAAACCAGGCCTTTGAGTTGTTCATAGCTGGGGATGGGAGAGCAGCTTAATGGCGTGCGCCGCAGCGCTCTGGGCCGCCTCGGACAATGTCACAGCCTGTGCCAGGTCGCTCTTGATCTCGGCGGGGTCCGAGGTTGAGAGGCCGGAGCGGAAGTAGCCGCCCGCCTGTTCGCCCAACAAGAGCGCACGGACCGCCAGTTGTTGGCCAGAACGCCCCTCCTGTGTCTCGCAGTGGACAAGCTGTATCTGGGAGCTGAGCTCCCGGGACTGGCTGACGACGTTTTTCAGCGCAGACAGCACACCGGCGTTGCTGGCTTGGCTGGAACTGGGCATCGCGGCGACGAGGGCATTCGTTGCATCTTTAAGCCCGGGCGAGCCAGTGAAGAGCCGAAGAACTCGTAATGCGCCCGGGTCATGCGTCGTGACCTTGGTCGGTGTGGCACTCCGGGCAGCATCGACTTCATCACCCCGGTGGTCCTTTCTCAGCGCAGGTCGAGTTGATCGGGTTCGATCATCTAAGCTAAGAGCACCAGAGCCAGTGGGGGACTGGGTCGAGAGACGGGTTGGCGGCCTGCACCGGAGGAGTGGGGCGCCCTTGACACGCCGTGCTCGACTAGTTTGACGACCGCATCACGACCGGCGGCGAGAGGGCTGGCGACCCGCCCGTCGGGGTCGACCAGTACCGCCGCCGGTGTCCCGTGTACGTGGTACGCCTCGGCCACCTCGCGGTCGAGTTGCAAGCCGACATGGCGGATCAGGTTTTGGTCGGTGATGGCCCCAAGGGCATCGCCGCCGCCGCTGCTGATCACGGCCACGGTGAGCCGGTCGCCGTGGGTCCGCTGCCATTGGCTGATCACGGGCAGCAGGGCGGCGCATGGCCCACACGCCGGGTCGGAGAAGATGAGCAGGACCGGTCGCCCATGGCCTAAGAGGTGTTCGAGCGTGACGGTCCCTGCGTCCGGGCTGGGCAACGCGAAGGGGGGTGCCCTGGTGCCGATCGGTAGACCTTCCGGCGCCGTCTTGACCTGGCCCCCGAGCTTGGCCTCAACCATGTCAAGGCGGGCCAGCAACCGCCCGTGCTGGCGTAGCAACTGCCACGAGAACCAGGCCTGCCCAGCAACCACGATAAGGGCCACACCTATACCGACGAGGGCACCAGCGCTCAGCCGACGCGTCCAGCCTGTGGCGCTGGCGCCGGCATCGGTCCACCCCGCGGCGACCACAAAGGCTGCCATGGCCGCCAACACGACGTTCCTTACTAGCGTCCTCCACCCGGCCGGCGCCGAGTGCAGCTGGCCAAAGCAATGGCAGTCAGGTGTCCGCCCGCGCACAATAGCCCTGCCGATGGCGACAATGAACACGACCAGCAACAGGAGCGCCCCCACAGCCCCCCAGCGCGCCGAACTCTGACCGATCAACGCCACCGCGATCGTCAGCTCCCCGACGGGCAACAAGGCCCCTAACAACGGAGCCACTGATGCGGGCCCGAACTCCCGCACCGCCCGACGAGAACCCTCCAAATCGACAAACTTAGCCAGTCCGGCAACCGCGAACACCGCCGAGAGGACGACCCGCGCTCCGAGCAGCAACCAGTTCATGTGCTCTTGTTCTCGGTCGGCCGGTGAATTATCAACTCGACGGCAGGCACCACGTCACGTCCGGGCACGCTCGTAGTACACCCTTTCGACACCCAGCCGGGCGCGGAACCAACCACGCCGAAGGACGCCCGGTCCTTCCACATCCACATCGGCTTGTCAATGCCCTTAGCGCTCAAACGAACCTCTTGGACAGGCGCGAGGCCGCTCGCTTGCGGCGCCGCCCGTCACGCACACGAACGTCACGCACGCGATCGGAATCCTCGTTATGGGTTGCGATCCCACCTTGGAGTCGACCGCCTGAAAGGGCACCAATCGACCGCTCCGCGCTCGTGAGGAATCGTCGCAGCCTGTGCCATAACGCTCCAGGCGTCTTCCGGGATTTGCGGCGTACAGGTCATTAGCGGACGCCTTCTGTGAAGGAAGGTCACTGGCGAAGTACGGGAACGGGAGACGACGCCATCGCCTCAACGGGGGACGAATTAGCCCTGGTCGTCTCTTGGGCCATGCGAGCAGCCACGGTGCGTGGTAGCCCGAGTCGCTCCCGAGCCGTCGGTTTGGCCGGCTGTGGACCCTTCGTCGCTCAAAGAAAACTCGCTTCATAACGGCAGATCTGGCGTGGACTGCCCCAGGGTTTGCCACCGGCGTAACATTGGTTGCCGAGGGGGATGCGGCCTTCGGGCCCCTCTCCGCGAGAACGCAGACCTTTACCTCTTAGCCGTGTCGAGTCCATGTGAGGCCTCCATCATCGCTGGTCCACACCTGACCGGAGTCTCCCCACCAGCCGTCGGCCCTGCCGGTGAAGAAGAGTGACGGCCGACGCCTGGCTGGCGTTACGAGGACCCTGCGTGTGCCCAGACGGGACGCCTGGTCACTCCGCTCGCAGGACCAACGCTGTCGGGGTCCGCGCCGCGCTGCGTCCGGGGAGCGCCGCCACCAAATTGGCGAATACGAGAACCCCCAAGGCCACAATGGTCACCGATACGGCCGGCACGCTGGGGTCGGGGACGGCGTTGAGATTGTGGGCGAACAGCGTCCACAGCTCACGCCCGATGACGATGCCAAGAGGGATCCCCACGATGACACCGGTGATCGCGGCAACGGTCGCCTGGCAGGCAACCGCGGCTGCCAGTTGTCTTTGGGTGAAGCCGAGCGTCTTCAACAAGGCGAGGTCGCGCCGACGCCGGCGGACCGAGACGGCGAGGGTGAGGGCAAGAGCGGCGATGGCCCCAACCGCGAGGCCGACCGCCAGGATGACAGGCGTCGACCCGATGCTGCGGTAGTTCACTATCTGCGCCGGGCGCTGAACGCCCAGCACGATGACGTTTTGATCGTAGGCGTGGGGGTCGGCAGCGAACACCTTGTCTGCCGCGTCAGCAATCCGTTGCAGGTCGGCTCGGCCGGCAGCGGGACTGACGCCATTTCGGAGCCGTGCGAAGACAAGCTCGGGCCCGTTGAGGTTCGGGTCCCGGCTCCCAACCGCTCGCTGGAACGCCGGGGGGATGATCGCTTCCGAGAACATGGCACCGGTGCCCATTGAGGTGTGGTCGAGGACCAAACTTTCGTACCCGACCGCGGGGAACGTTGCCGTGCCCACTATTACCAAGCGGGTCGGCGGTATGTAGAGCGGGGCGTCTGCCGGAGTCCCGTAACTCAGGAACACTGTTTCCCCGACCTGCTTATGCAGCACGTCCAGTGTGGCTGCTCCCATAACCACCTGGTCGCTGGCCCCAAGACCGTGGCCGGACAGGACCGGAGGAGACACTACCTCGGTCCGTGCGCGTGCCATGAGGACGGGAACGGTCTGGTCGTCGATCTCCACGTCGGTGTAGTCGAACCCACTCCATCCGGCGACGTCAGGATCGTGCCTGAGAAGGTCCAGGGCTTGTGGCGGCACATCGTTGGACGGGTCGAGGGCGTAGTTCCAGTTCCATCCGTACAGCGCGGGGTGCGAGACCAAGGTGTTCAGGCTGCTGGCAAACGTGAGGGTGGTCAGCACCAACGCAACGGCGACGACGGTGCCCACCAACGCAGAGCGCACCGGCACGGCGGTGCGGCCTCGCGCCGGTTCGAGGGCAAAACGGACACCGACCACACCGGCCACGGGCATCCCCGCCGACTCGGCTCGGCGGGCGACGACCGAACCGCGAGCAGTTGCCGGCACGCCCGAAGCTGCTCGGTGAGGCGTCCCAAGGTAAGACAGCGCCACCGCGCCAACCCCAAGCACGCCCAGCAGTACCGCCAGGCCGATGCCGAACACCGTCCAATCAAAAGCGGTCCCGCTGTCCGGGTACACAGGTCGCACCGGGCCCAAGGGGGATAGCGGGGATAGTCCTACCGCTAGGCCAATGGCCACCAGAGAGCCGAGGGCCACGGCGCCCAGGACGCCGATCAGCCCGTCAATGGTCGTGACGGCTGGACCGGCCCCAAGGGCCCGCATCGCCCGGCGGTCGTCATCGCCCCACCGGAGCTGGCGGGAAATAGCTGCGCCCCGAGGACCAAGCAGACCAGGGCGGCGATGGCCCCGAAACCGCCCAGAGCTACCGACTCCGGCTTGAGGGCGAGCTCGACTTCGGCAACGACACGGGCAATCACGTGGAACTCGACCGTTGCCCCCGGCGGGACCAGTCGGAGGATCTCCTGCTCCACCGCCGGCACATCAAGGCCACCGCGGTCGAGCTGCAAAGTGTAGCCCTCGGGGTCGCTCGCGGCAGGCGACACCGCTACAGCCTCTCGGACCAGCGCCGGGGTCAAGATCACAAAGCCATAGGCCCCGTCGATGTCGTCTTGGACCACAGAGTTGTTGGGGACGGCGATGCCGACCAGCTTGACTCCGACCCGGAGCCGGGGGGCCACCCTCGGGGTCCCAAAGTCAGGCAGGGCCTTTTGCATGTCGGTATAGAAGCCCATCGGCACCACCTCGCCGACGTGCACGCCGAGGAGCCGGGCCGCTGTGGCGGTCATCACCATCTCGTCCGGATCGTCCGGTGCCGCCCGCCGACCCTGCACAATTGCCGGACGGTCCTGGTCGAGGAAACCACCGTCCAAGCTCCCCAGGACCGAGACGTCGCCCAGCGTGTTCAAGCGGGGGGCGCCGCTGGGTGCTAGGGGCACGAAGGCCGGTCCCACGACGTCTCTGACCCTTTTCACACCGGGCAGGCGGGCGATCCTGGCCGTCAGGGGGCTGACCGCACCACCGGAGCTCGGCGCGTAGAGCGAGACCACCATGTCTGACGGGTTCGTGCTGGCCAGGAACGTCGGGTAGGAGGACTGAGTACGCCGCCCCGCCTCGATCGATGCCATGGCGGTCCCACCGACCAGGCCGATGAGCAGTACCACGCTCAGATAGCCACCCCAGCGCCGGGCGAAGGTCGCCCGGAAGCGGTACCAGGCGACACGCAGGACCTGGCTCATGGCACCAAGGACCTTTGAGCTCGCACCGACAAGGGCGTCATAGGCGAAGTCTGGTTGCCTTGACGGGAGCTGTCGAGGTGGTTAGCTGCACTCGCTTACGTCGTACTACCACCCCGTCGGGCTTTCTGGCCCCGTGCCCGGTATCAAGGCTTGAGAGTCGTTCCCGCCGCAACGCCGGGCCGACGGAGGCGCGCCAGAACGACGCTCTCACGGAGGCCTTGTAAGGTCCACAAATGCCGAATCGGCGTGCTAGGTGGGGCGGGCTGTGGCCGACGATCCCTGCTCCCCGGGGTGCCAGAATGGCGCCCAAGCTCATCGGCCTGGCCGTCAGGGCGACAAGCACGGTGAGTGGTCGGCACTATCCGCCTTAGCCGACCTGGGCACAACGGTGGGGGAGCTCACTTACCGGGGACCACAGGCCTCACGTACTCGGTACCGGACCGGCGTCGGCACTCAAGTCATGTCGCCGGTCACCGATGGGTTCTCTATGAGGCTCAAGGCGTGCATGTCACCGGAGATCTCCGTACCGGCCTCCGCTGCCGGGAAAGCACCGATGTGGGGCGCCAGTCCCAGGAAACACAGGGCTCGGGCACGCCGGACTGCTCCAGCGCTGGTCGCCACAGGCACTTTGGCGGTGTCGGTGCTGGTCGGCGTCCCCAATGGTGTGGGTGCTCAGACGGAGGCCCCCTCGGGCTATTCTTCAGCGGCCTCAATATACTGCGCCCGCATCCCGGCCCCAAGGGTGTCCTCGGTCGTCGGAGCGACGGTAACGCTTTTGGAAGCCGTCGACGGGAAGCCGACGCTCGAGTGCATTTACGAAGGTGGACCGGGGATCGTGGCCGTCGACAAAGAACCGGGCGTTCCGGCCGCACATGGAGTTACTTTGGCCAAGGCCGAGGCGACGGCGGCCAGCGCTTTCCCGAAGGGCACCAAGGTCACGTTCTCTCCCCTGCCTTCTCTGAGCCCGACCGCCTTCAAGTGGGCCGCGGTGGTCGAGGGGATCCAGTTCAACGGGATTGCCACCACCAAGGGCGGCGAGGGGTACGGCTCTGAGATGAGCGGCGAGCTACAGCTGTCAAAGCTGGAAAGGCTCCTCCAGCTCGCTGCCGCCGCCTGACGACCAAGACCCCGGGTGGCCCTGGCACCGTCGGGCAGCGCGGGCAGCTAGCACTGGCGAGCCCCGGCCGTGTGGCCCGAACCTGAGATGAGCTTCCCGATCTCCTCTGGCGGCAACGGCCTGGAGAACAAGAAGCCCTGCCCCAGGTCGCATCCTTGGTGCCTGAGGTGCCTCAACTGTGACCCCTCTTCGATGCCCTCGGCGATGGTCAGAAGACCGAGCGTCTTGCCCAACTGGATGAGGGCGTCGAGGAAGTTAGTACCCGCGGATGTGGCCAGGTGGGCAACGAAGGAGCGGTCGATCTTCAATATGTCTGCCGGGAACTCCCGCAGGTAGGAGAGCGAAGCGTACCCCGTCCCGAAATCGTCGATGGCGATCTGCACGCCGAGGCCGGACAGGGCCGACAGGCGGTTGGCGGTCACCTTGGGGTCGAGCATCAGCATCGACTCGGTCACCTCCAGGGTCAGGTAGCCCGGGTCCAAGGAGGCAGCTTCCAAGGCCTCCCGCACGTGGTCGATGAGCACCTCGTAGTGGAGCTGGCGGGCAGCCACGTTCACCGATACCCCCACCGGGTGCCCCAGGTCGTGCCAGGTCCGGGCCTGGCGGCAGGCTTCCATCAAGACAAAGCGCCCGACATCGATGATCAGCTCGGAGGACTCCAGCACGGGGATGAACTCGACGGGGCCGATCACCCCACGGGTAGGGTGGCGCCAGCGCAAGAGAGCCTCGACATCTCTCGGTAGGCCCGTCCCGAGGTCGACGATGGGTTGGTAGACCAGGAAGAACTGCTGGTTGATGAATGCCTCGTGCAGTTCTGCCTCGAGCACCAGCTGGCGCTTGACCGCCTCGTGCATTTCCTGTTCGAACACCACATAGCAGTTCTTGCCCATGGACTTCGCCTTGTACATGGCGATGTCGGCGTCACGGAGCAGATCCTCGGGGCTGGCGCGCAGCCCGGCGGCGATGCCAATGCTGGCCGATGTCGACATGGGCACTTTGCTGCTGCCGTCCAGGCTGAAGGGCTCGCGCAGGACGGCCAGGAGCCGCTCGGCTACAACGCCGAGCCCGTCGGCCAAGAACGAGCCCTCGGACAGCACCACAAACTCGTCGCCCCCCAGCCGTCCCACGGTGTCGCAGCCCCGTACCGCGGCCGACAACCGGTCGGCCACTTCCCGCAGCAGCTCGTCACCGGCAGAGTGCCCCAGGGTGTCGTTCACCTTCTTGAAGTCGTCGAGGTCGATGAAGAACACGGCCATAGGCAAGTGTTCAGCGCGGGCCCGGGAAAGGAGCTCCTTCGCCCTTTGGTCGACCAGGAGGCGGTTGGGCAGGCCAGTGAGCGAGTCGTGCAGGGCCTGGTGGCGCAGTTCCGCCGTGCGCTCCTCGACCTGCTTCAGGGCCGAGCGGCGCGAAGCTACGAGCAGGTTCAACAAGGTCACCACCAGGGCTGTCAGCACCAACCCCGCCAGCAGCACCGCCCCTCCCTGGACGGCAGGGGAAAGGCCGGTGTCCCGGGAGTCCACAGCCACCTTGATTGACCACCCGGGGTCGGCGGGGAGGGTTAGCTCCTTGGTGGCCACCCCCGGACGGGCTTGGCCGGCGTGGGCCAGCACCGCCGGACCGGTCCCCGGCTGGGTATAGGCCAGCTCTAACGACGCCCCTTTCTCGTTGGACAAGGCAAGGTCGAGTATGTCGGTGGCGTTGAAGACCCCCATGGTCCAACCGATCAGCGCCTTAGCCCGGCCCCCGGCTGTGGTGGGGGCTTGGGCCCCGCTGTAGACCGGGCTGATCTCGATGAAGATCGGGAGCTGGGCCACGATGTCGTGCAGCGTGACGGGGAAGGCCGGCATGCCCGGGGCCGGCTTTAGCAGGCTTATGATCGACGACACCGTCGATTTCCCGGTGGCGGCCGAGGCGCTGAGCGGTTCCTCAAAAGACGAGGAGCAGAAGTTGAAGCGCCCAGAGAGGTAAGGGGCGGTCCAAGCCAACAGCATGCGCTCGACGCCCTCCTGGCCGGCCACGAGCTCCAGAGCGACCAGACGGGTAAGGCAGTACCCCGGTTGGCCGTTGAAGGACCGCGCCACCTGAGCAGAGCTTGATTGTGCTACCCCTAGCGGGGGGTCCTGCTGGGTTGCGGCTTCGAACTTTGCCAGCCCGGCGTTACTGACTCTTTCGACGTAGGTGAAGGCGAGGTTCCCTGGGTACTGCTGGGAGAGGTCGAGCCTGGACAGGATGGTCTGCAGCAACCGGTTGGTGATCTGAGGGTGGGTGGCCACCACGGCATTAACGGTGGCCAAAAGGTCGTTGTCACGCTCGAGCGACGTGCCCATGATCGACCTCAGGTTCCCCTGAGAGGAGGCCACCGCCTGGTTGCGCAGGGAGCTCACATACGAGTACCACGCCAAGGCGCTCAAAGCTGAGGCACCCAGGCCAGTCACCAGGACCAGGGCCACGAGCACCTTCCAACCCCGGTGTTGAGAAGGCAGACGGCCGGCCCGACGGGAGGACCTACGGGCGTCTGTTTCGCCGCCGGCGGCCGACGCCTGGCTGTTCCCTGAGGGGGAAGGAATCACCCGGTTAGAGCGGCGTCCCGAAAGCCCGACGCGTTTCAGGACGTCCATGTAAAGCATCTCCTTCTACAAAGCCGTCGAGCCTTCATAAGCTCCTATGCCATATCGGTGCTGACTGACTGATCTTGAGG
>JBEKNX010000074.1:0-13999 GCA_049522375.1 Acidimicrobiales bacterium
CAGGCAACGACGCTGACCGCCGCGCCCGCCTCCGCTTTCCGCCTCGGGCCCCTCTACCAGAGCCAGTCCCCCCTCCTGAGGGAACTGCTGGGACCACCGACGGGGCCGCCCCAGATGGCCAGCGCCGGGACCAGGGACGGCAAAGGGATCTTCTTCGTGGCCCACGACGGTTGGGCGTACCCGGCCGGGTTCCTCCCGCTGCGCCTCGGCAACGTCAAGGCCGAGGACCCGGTCAGCATCTACCGGCACCATCCCTTGCTGCGGGCGGTCCGGGCGGCCGAGTTCGGCGGGCGGTGTGGCCGCTGCGAGTTCAGGGACGACTGCGGCGGCTCCCGCGCCCGGGCTTTCGCGGCCGGGGGAGACCCCCTGGGCGAAGACCCGGCCTGCGCCTACGTCCCCGCTTGAGGCTCTCTGACCACAACCGGCTGGCCACAACCGGCACGGGGACGAAGCTGTCAGCCGACCGCGGAGTCGGCGAAGTCCCAGGCTCGGACCCGACCGGGCTCCAACCGTACAACGACGTCGTCGGGGGCTGACTCCGCGTACGCCTCCCCCGCGGCTCGCCCCAGGTACCTGACGGCGATGCGCCGCACCGTGTCGGTGACGCCCACTTGCGTGAGGGTGACCCGCGTCGTCAGTTCCACGCCCCGGTAAGGCGGAAGAGATTCGGCTACCAGCAGGACCGCTCGGGGGTCGCCAGCCAAATGGCGGACCTTGCCATCCCCCATGGAACTGCACACGTTGAACCCCCCGTCACGGTACTCGTGCCACACCGGCGAAAGCAGCACGGTCCCGTCGGCGCGGTAGGTTGCCAGCACCGCTACGAGGGGCAGCTCCACGAGGTCGCCCAGATCCCCGACCGTCAGGCCTCTGCGCACCGCTTTGGAGCTTATCGCCCTACGAACGCAGGCTTCCTAGAGTGCAGGGCTTCCTAGAGTGCAGGGCTTCGAACGCTCCCGGTGACCGCTCGGACGCGCAGGTTGACCATTTCGTAGACACGGGAATGGCAAACTCTTACCGGTTGCATCAAGAGGCCCTCCGGTCTTGACGTCGTGGTCATCTGGGTGGTCCACTCTTGGTGGAGAGGGAGGCACTCATGGCTAGCCTTAGGCGGCGGTCACAGCACTCAGTTCGGTTCTCGCACAGGATCCGCCCGCAGCACCGTTTGCCCCGACGGCAGCGGTGGTCCCGTACGGGGCGCCGGGCCGGCATCGGCGTGGCGGCGCTGGCGGCCCTGTTTTTCCCGGCCAGCGCGCTGGCCAGTTCGACGACGGGCCCCAAGACGGGCTCGGACATGCCGGCTTTCGCCAACCTGAAGATCGCCGGCCTGCCGGTGGTGACGGCGTCGGCTCCCGCCGGCTTTTCGGCCTGGTACCACCGCACCGGAGAGCCGGTCCTCGCCTCCCTCATCCAGGCGGACACCGACCTCTCGAAGGGCCAGTACACGGAGGGCTGCTCGATGATCGAGAGCGTCGCCTCCAAGGGCCTGGCTCAGCCCTACCCCCCTGACCCTGCGCTCGCCTACCACTGGGGAGCGGCGTTGACTTTCAACATCACCGGCGCCGGCGAGTGCCTGCAAGCGCAACGGGAGAAGAACTCGTCGGTCCTACGTTCGGCGGCGGGCTACATCACCGACGCCGCGGGTCAGATCGGCGATAGCGCCTCGGCCATCCAGGCACTGGAAGGGCCGAACCACTCATAGCCCTGGGACCTCCAGGCGCTGACCCGGGAGGAACGTCGAATGAGCAGCACCGCTGCGCGCACCCGGTCAAACCTAGGGACTGGGCTCCTAGGGACTGGGGCGGGCAGCGGCCTCCTCGACGGTGAGATCGGCGGCAGGGTCGGCTTCGAGACGCTCGTCGGGGATGACCGCACCGCTGCGGACCGAGCGTCCGTAAGTACCGGCGGCGAGGCGCTGCTCGGCACGCTCGATGGCCTGCAGGCGTGCTTCCAGGCTGGCGGCGACGGCGTCGTCGGCACCCTCGGCCGTGAGCGGCTGGGCCGGGTCGCTCCAATCGGCCGAATCCTCCTCCGCGGCGCGGTCGTCGCGGCGGTCGACGCTTAGGCCGGCGACGAGCGCCTCCACCCTACGACGTTCCGCCTCGAGCAGTGCGCGGGCTCGGTCACCATCCACGGGCTTCCCCCTGATCGGTTCGCTGGTCATTCTGGCCAGGGAACCAACGATTTTGGCACTGTACGAACGGGAGCGGCCAGACGGCCACGACCGCTAAGGCTCCAGCGCCAGACGTAAGCCGAAGCCGATGAGCACGAGCCCTGTACAACGGTCCATCCGGCGCCGCAAGCGGGTGTTGGCCATCCACCGCGTGACCGGTCGGGATGCTGTCAGCAGGATGGCGAAGTAGGCGGCCGTGAGGACGACGAATATGGCGCCAAAGATCAGGGACATCCACGCCACCGAGTACCCGTGCGGCACGAAGCCCGGCAGGAAGGTGACGAAAAAGACGCCGACCTTGGGATTGAGCAGGTCGGTGAGCAAGCCGGCCGTGTAACCGGTGGCGGCGAGGCGACGTGGGCTCGTGGCCGTGCCGGCCCGTGCCCACAGTGACCTCACACCGAGGTACACGAGGTAAGCGCCACCGGCGAACCGCAGCCCGAGGTAGGCGTCGTGGCTGGCCCGCAGCACAGCCGAGACGCCGAGAACGGCGGTGACGACCCACACGGTGAGCCCGGAGAGCACGCCGAGCACGGTGCGCGCCGCGACCCGACGCCCGTCCTTGACCAGGTTGCGGACGACTACCAGGGTGTCGGGCCCGGGCAGGAGCACGACCAGCGTCGCCGCCAGGGCGAAGGTGGCCAAGCTCGTGAGCATGGCGGGAAGCTTACGCGAGGTGCTCCCGGCGGACGGGGCTAAATACCGGTCCACAGCGGAGAAGGCCGCTCCCAGGGGTGCCGCCCGGGGGTCCGCCAAGCCCTGAGATCCGCCCCAGCGCTATCTGCCCGCCGAGTGGCGTGAACTAATGCCCATAAAGGTTCGTCCTCGGGCGGTCGGCCGAAAATATCGTAAATAACCTGTGCACTATCGACCACACCGGAACTGACAGATGCAACCGCGTGCCCTAGGCCCGGGCACGGATCTCGGGCAAAGTCAACCAACTGCGTTCGTCTTCCATGAGGACGGCGCAGCGGCCCCGAGCCGATAAAAGCCGCAGCGGTGTTCCCGCCGCTTGCCAAGCTTTCAGCTGGCCTGCGAGCTTGCACGCTGCTCGCCGGCCTGCACATCGCCACGCGATGGCGGCGTCGTCGATCTGGCAGGACTTGTGACCGCCGGCCTCCGAGTCGCAGCAAAAACCGGTCCCACCATGCAAACAGGCAAGGATCTCGGGACCAAACGTGAACACGGCCATGACCTGGACGGCTTTGATGTCGAGGCACAGGTCCGGGTCACCGGGGTGGGCGTGGGCCACTACTCCGCACAGAAGCCTGAAGCAGGTGGACCGCCGGGGTACGGCGGTGAGGATGACAAGAGCGGCGTGGGCCAGTGCCACCCAGGCGAGGAAGAGGCCCAACACGACGACGCCCAGCTCGTGGTTTACGGCACCACAGGCCAACGCCGCCGTCCCGGCGCAAGCCGAGAGCCAAAAAACGACGACAGGGCCAACGCGACGCATTTGTCTCAGTCCTTCCCTCTCTCCTTCTCGCCCGCCAACGCCCATAACGCCGGCACCGCCCGCTCGAGCGCCAGACGGTCGCTCGCGGGCAACGCTTCGAGACGCTCAGCCAGCCACGTGTTGCTGGCTTGTTCACGACGGGCCATCAGTTTTTTGCCCGCGGTCGTGGCCGCCAACAGAACACCGCGCCTGTCGGCCGGGTTGGGCCGGCGCGTTATCAGGCCGGCTTCCTCCAGTCTGTCGGCCAGGCGCGTCATCGCCGGTGAGGGCAGCGCCTCCGCCTCGGCTAACTGGCCCACTCCGATCGGGCCCGACCGCACGACGGTGGCGAGCGCCGACAACTGTGCAATGGTCAGTTCCGAAGGCGCTTGACGGCGCGCTTGGCGCCACAGCAACACGATGGCGCGGCGGACCTGGCCGGCCAACATGCCCGCCGGGACGGGCCCCCGCCCTTCGGCGGCTTCCCATGGTAGCTCGACCTCGTCCTCAGTCACTACCAAGATACTATCGACACTAAGTGCCAATGATATTAATTGTGGTTTACCAATAACGCTACTTGTGGCGGCACGATATCGCCAAGGCAGGCGGCCCTTTGACCAAGAGACAGGCCGGGGTCGGCCAGGAACTCGGACTGCCTGAACTGGACCACCTGGCCGTCCTACCCTGTTGGCCCGAAGCGTTCGACGCGAATGTCCCCCGCTGCGGCGCCGGCCGCGGCGAGCAGTTCGGTCACGCTGTCGGCGAAGCCGGCCGACCCGCATACGTAGGCAATGGAGCCGGGCACATAGCCACGGGCGACATCGCCGAAATTGAGCCGGCCTGCTGGCCGGGGCGACCGGGGTGGCGCGACGCGCGTGTAGATGACGGTCGTCTCGGGGCCGGGCAGCTCGTCTGCGTAGTACAGGTCGGTGGGCGCCCGCACGGACACGAGGAGCCGGACGAGGTCG
This sequence comes from Acidimicrobiales bacterium, assembly GCA_049522375.1. GTDB lineage: Bacteria > Actinomycetota > Acidimicrobiia > Acidimicrobiales > Palsa-688 > Fen-671. The sequence goes on from JBEKNX010000074.1 coordinate 4,577, forward strand.
CTCCGGTGGCTACGACGGGCCAGGCGCAGCATGGCCATGAGCGGCACGACCCCCGAACCCCCGCCAAAGAGAACGGCAGGCGTGTCCCCGCGCCACACGAACCAGCCACCGATCGGCCCGCGCACCTCCAGGACGTCTCCAGGGACGACGATGTCGTCCAAGAAGCTCGACACTTCGCCCTCTCCGAGCCTCTCGACGGTCAGCTCGATCTCAGCCCCCCCATCGGGCGGGCTGGCCACCGAGTAGCTACGCGACGCCACATAGCCGTCGGGGGCAGTGAGGCGGACCACATAATGCTGCCCGGCGAGATGGCCGGACGGCTCGGGCAGCCTCAGACGGAGGGTTTTGGCGTTGGCCGTCTCCGGCCGGACGTCGACGACGGTCGCCTTTTGCCAGCGTCCGGGCCGAAGTGCGGGAGCCGGTGCATCAGTCACCCTGGTAACGCTGTTCGAGCCAAGGGTCACCGCGGTCGTGGTAGCCGTTCTGTTCCCAGAAACCTTGTTCGTCGTGGTCCAGGATCCGCAGCCCCGCCACCCACTTGGCGCTCTTCCAGAAGTACAGGTGCGGGACGAGGAGGCGGGCCGGTCCTCCGTGCTCTACGGGCAGGGCCTGGCCGCCGTAGTCCCAGACTACCCAGGCCTTGCCCCCGGTCACATCCGCCAGCGGGAGGTTGGTGGTGTAGCCCGTGTGGCAAAAAGCCAGGACATGCGTCGCCGCCGGGAGCGGGCGGGCCACCCCGAGCAGGGTGTCGAGCGACACGCCGCTGAAGCTCACCCCCAGTTTCGACCACGTCGTGACGCAATGGATGTCGCCCTCGTAGCCCGAGGCGGGAAGGGAGTGGATCTGCTCCCACGTCCAGCTCGTCGGGTGCTCCACCAGCCCCTCGACGGCAAACGTCCATTCTTCGACCGCCAGCTTGGGGGTCAGTTCGGCCGTGAGCACGGGCCATGTTGGGCCGGTGTCGTACTGACCAGGCGGCAGGCGCGGGTCCCGAGGCCCCTGCCGGCGACCGAGGAACCCTCTTGTGAAGCTCACTAATGACCTCCTCGGTCTTCAGTCTCGCGTGAGAAGGGCAGCAAGTGTGGCGGCGGGCCCAGGTCTGGGCCGCCGGCGTCACCAACGTGATCTCGCGTGAGGCGCGCGTCGAGGAGAGCGAGCGGGCGGCGAGCGTCTACGAGCTCGTTTACGACGCCGAGCGGCCGGAGCTGTTCTTCAAGTCGGCGGCGTGGCGGGTCGTCGGTGACGGCGGTACCATCGCCGTCCGGTCCGACTCGGCCGTCAACGTGCCCGAGCCTGAAGTGGCCGTCGTCATCAACGCCTTCGGCGAAATAGTCGGCTACACGATCTGCGACGACGTGTCGTCGCGTTCCATCGAAGGTGCAAACCCGCTCTACCTCCCCCAGGCGAAGATATACCTGGGCGCCTGCGCCCTCGGGCCCATGGTGCGCCCGGCGTGGGAGGTCCCGGATCCTTACGCCCTCAGGATCGAGCTCACCATCTACCGTTCCGGCGAAGTCGCCTGGCGGGGCGACGCCAGTGCCGCCGGCCCCGTTCACGCTCGAAGCCGGAGACGTCGTGCAGATCGACGTGGAGGGGGTCGGGGCCCTCACGACGAACGTGGTGCGGGGCCTCAAAGCCCTGGCCACCGGCGCGCACGCGTCCCCCGGTCGGTCACCCGGGAGCGCTTGAGGCTGTGCGCCACTGACCGGGGCGGTTGGGCGGCGACGACCGCGTCGAGGCTTACCGTCCCGGCGAGCCGCTCCCGTCAGCCGGCTAGGGGGAGCTCGGACGGTCCCCGAGGCGGGCGCCGCGGACCGACGCGTCCAGTACTTCGGCCAGGTGGAAGGCGGCGATCGACCATCCGCGGCGCTGGGCCGCAGCCTGGATTTGCATCGTGCAGCCCGGGTTGGCGGTAACCAGGACTTTGGCACCGGTAGCGCGTACGTTGGCCGCCTTGCGGTCACCCAGTTGGCGCGCCGGCCCGGGCTGCAGCAGGTTGTAAACGCCGGCCGAGCCGCAGCACAGTTGAGCCTCGGCGATCTCGCGCCGCTCGAGGCCGGGAATGGCGTCGAGCAGGGCGCGAGGCGCGTCACGGATGCCTTGGGCGTGGGCCAGGTGACAGGCGTCGTGATAAGCGACCGTGGCGTGGACGGGGTTGCGGTGCGCGCGCGGCCCCACTTCCACGAGGAACTCGGACAGGTCGCGGACCTGGGCCGCGAACTGTTCGGCGCGACCGGCATAGGCCGCCTCGTCGCGCAACAGGTGGCCGTACTCCTTCATGGCCGAGCCGCACCCGGCCGCGTTGACGATCACCTGGTTCGCGCCGGCGGTCGAAAAGGCGTCGATCGTCGCCTTGGCGTACCTGATCGCTTCATCTTCACGGCCGGCGTGGCCCGAAAGCGCGCCACAGCACCCCTGGGTTTTGGGGATCTCGACGTCAAAGCCCTCGGCCGCCAGCACGCGGGCGGTGGCGGCGTTCACGGACGAGAAAAAGACACTCTGCACGCACCCGGTGAGCATGGCCACCGTGCCCCGCCGCGGCCCCAGGGCCGGGACGCGGCGTCCGAGCCGCTCGTAGGGTGAACAAGGCGGCGCCACCGATTCCATGGCCCGGACGACGGGCGGAAGGTGGGCAGCGACGGCCGGCTGCCTGAGCACCCGGCGCAGCCCAGTGGCTTCCGCCGCCACGAGCGCGGCTCGAGCAGCGCGAAGCCGGCGCGGGCGAGGAAAGAGACCGAAAATGAGCGCACGTGCCGCCCGTTCCCCGAGCGGGCGGCGGACGTTCCGCTCGATCTGCGCCCGGGTGGCGGTGACGAGCTGGTCGAACTTCACTCCCGAGGGACATGAGCTAAGGCACCCCATGCATGACAAACAGCTATCGATGTGGGCCGTCACCGGCCCGGCCAGGGGGGCGCCGGCGAGGGCCTGGGACATCAGGTGGATGCGGCCCCGAGGCGAGCTCATCTCCTGTCCCCATAATGCGTAGGTGGGGCACGTGGGCAGGCAGAACCCGCAGTGCACGCAGTCGTCGACCAGGGCGCGCTCGGGGGGGCGACGGTCGTCGAATCCCATCAGATCCCCCCGACGAAGCGGCCGGGAGCCAGCCGGCGGTCCGGGTCGAAGGCCTGCTTGACCCTCCGCATCAGTTCCAGCCCGGGTACTGGCCCCCAGATGTCGAGCCCGGCCTTGATGGCGGCGGGCGCCCGGACCACGGTGGCGCTGCCCCCGAGCCGGTGGCAACCTTCCCGCAGGTCGCGCAGCAGGCCAGCGAAGGCCGGGGGCGCGCCGTCAGCGGCCAAGCCGATAAAGAGCACGCCGGCACCGGCCGAGCCCCGGACGACCGGGGCCAGGTCGTAGGCCTCGGCCAGACGCCGCACCAAACCGAGCAGGGCCGTGACAGAACCGAGCTCGGCGGTGACTTTCAACGTCACCGGCCCGGGCAAGGTCCCCCAGGCCGGTGGTGGGCACTCGGAGACATCGGAGCCACCGAGCACCTCGGACACGGCGACCGCACGCTCGTCAGTGGGACCGGCGCCACCCTCGACGAGCACGGACAGCTCGATGCTCCCGCCGGGCTGGGCACGTTGGAGCTCGACGGCGGCGGGCGCCACCTGCGAATGGAGCACACCCGCGAGCACCGGCGCGAGCGCATCTTCGTTCGCGTACGTCGCCGTGACGTACCGCCTCTGCGGAGGTAGGGGCCGGAGCCGGAAGATGGCCTCGGTGACGACCCCGAGGGTGCCAAAGGAGCCGGTGAAGAGCTTGGCCAGGTCGTAGCCGGCGACGTTTTTCACCACCTTGCTCCCTGAGCGGGCGATCACGCCGTCGGCCCGCACGACAGTGGCCCCTATCAAAAGGTCCCGTACCGCTCCGTAGAAATAGCGGGCCGGGCCGCAGATCCCGGTAGCGACGACGCCCCCAATGGTCGACCCCGGCACGACCTCGTCCACCGGGAGCCACTGCTGCCCCCCGGCCAGCGCGCCGTTGACAGCGGCGAGCCCGGCCCCCGCTTGCACGCGCACCACGAGGTCGCCCCGGGCGTGCTCGAGGACAGAGCTCATCCGGGAAAGGTCGACCATTACCTGGGCCGAGCTCGGGGGGCTCCCCCAGTCGAGCTTGGTGCCGGCTCCCCGGGCAACGACGGTCCGGTTGAGCTCGGCCGCCAGGCTCATCATCGCCGCCACCTCTTCGCTGGTGCGCGGGAGCACGACGACCTCGGGCATCACGCCGTCCACGGCGTCGGCACTAACGGCTCGGCGCGGGCTCGAGCCGGGGCAGGCGCGCGCCAACGCGTCGATGAGCTCCATTAGAACAGCTCTGCCATCCCGCTCTCGACCAGCGGGTGCACGCCGCGACGCTGGCCGGCCGGCTCCCCGCACAGTCTTGGCGTGGGGACCAGCTTTCCCGGGTTGCAAAGCCCCTGTGGGTCGAAGGCGCGCTTCACGAGCATCATCGTGGCGAGGTCGTCGGGCCCGAACATTTTCGGCATCGCCTTCAACTTGTCCAGCCCGATACCGTGTTCCCCGGTGATCGAGCCGCCGTGCGCCAGGCACAAGTCGAGTATTTTGGCCGACACCTCCTCGGCTCGGGCCAGCTCGCCGTCGACACGGGCGTCGAACAGCACCAGGGGGTGGAGGTTGCCGTCCCCGGCGTGGAACACGTTGGCCACCCGGACCCCCGACCCCGCGGACAGCGCACCGATCTCTCGCAGGACCTCCTCCAGAGCGGTGCGCGGCACGACCCCGTCCTGGACGATGTAGTCCGGGCTGATACGCCCGACGGCGGCGAACGCCGACTTCCGGCCCACCCAGATCCGAGCGCGCTCCAGGTCGTCGGCGGCGCGGCGGATCTCGAACGCGCCGGCGTCGGCGCAGTGCTGCTCCACTTCTTCCAGGCCGGCAGCCACGTCCACGGTCGGGCCGTCCAGTTCGACGATCAGGACCGCTCCTGCACCAGGCGGGTAGTTGCAATTGACGGTTCTTTCGGCGGCGGCTATGGCGAGCGCGTCCATGATCTCGAGCGCGGCGGGGACCAACCCGGCGGCGATGATCGAGGACACGGCGGCGCCGGCGCCGTCGATGTCGGCGAAGGCGGCGAGGACCGTCTGCACGCCCTGAGGAGCGCGCAATAAGCGGACCGTCACCTTGGTCACAACCCCGAGCGTGCCCTCCGAGCCGACCAACGCCCCGATCAGGTCGTAGCCGGGCGGGTCGGCGGCCTTGCCCCCGAGCTCTACGCGTTCCCCGTCCGGGGTGACCAGCTCGAGCCCCGTCACATGGTTGGTGGTGAAGCCGTACTTGAGGCAGTGCGCGCCGCCGGAGTTTTCGGCCACGTTGCCCCCAATAGAGCAAATCTGCTGGCTCGACGGGTCGGGGGCGTAGTAATAACCGTGCGCTGCCGCCGCCCGCGTGACATCGAGGTTTGCCACTCCCGGCTCGAGCACGGCACGCTGGTTGGCCACGTCGAGTTCGAGCATCTTGCGCATCTTGGCCAGCACGACCAGGACACCCTGCGCATGTGGGACGGCACCACCCGAAAGCCCCGTGCCGGCACCGCGCGCCACAAATGGGACCTGGGCCGCAGCACATTCGCGTATTACCGTGCGGACCTCGTCCCGGGTCGTCACCGCCACCGCCAAGGCGGGCACGACGCGGTACTGCATCAGCCCGTCGCACTCGTAGGTCGCCAGTTCGATGGGGTCGGTTATGAGCTTGTCGGCACCGATGACGGACCTGAGACGCTCGGTGAGCCGGGCGACGGCGTCTGGAGCCGTCACGCCACTAAACCGTAGGCGACGACGGTCAGGAACTCGGCGAAGTCGTGGTCCAAAGCCACCTGCACAAATAGCGCCCGAGCTTGGTCGAAGCGTGCCTCGTCGAACTCTGGGCCGAGATCGGCCTTGATCCTGGCCATTTCTTCGGTCACGATGTCCTCGACGAGCGGACGCGTCACCTTCACGCCCGAAGCCAGGACGATCCCGTTGTGCAGCCACTGCCACACCTGGGATCGGGCTATCTCCGCGGTGGCGGCGTCTTCCATCAGGTTGAAGATGGCCACTGCCCCTGACCCGGCGAGCCAGGAGGCAAGGTACTGGAGAGCGACGCTCACATTGTTGCGGAGCCCTTCCTCAGTACGGCCACTTCCCGCCGACCTCACGTCTAACAGCGCTCCAGCCGGCACCTCGACATCGTCGCGGCGGCGCTGAAGCTGGTTGGGCCGGTCCCCCAGGACCGAACCGAACACTTCCCGGCACAGCGGGACGAGGTCCGGATGAGCGACCCAGGAGCCGTCAAAACCGGCCCGCGCCTCGCGCTCTTTGTCCTCGCGGACCTTGGCTAGCGCGCGCTGGTTGACCTCGACGTCACGGCGGCTAGGGATAAATGCCGCCATACCCCCGATGGCGTGCGCGCCCCGGGCATGACAGGTCCGGACCAAAAGTTCTGCGTAGGAGCGCATGAGCGGTGCCGCCATGGTGACCGAGTTGCGATCGGGGAGCACGAACTCCTCGCCCAGGTTCCGCAGCTTCTTGATGATGCTGAACAGGTAGTCCCATCGCCCCGCGTTAAGACCGGCCGCGTGCTCGCGCAGCTCGAACAGTATCACGTCCATCTCGAACGCCGCCGGCAGCGTCTCGATGAGCACGGTGGCGCGGACGGTCCCACGCTCCAGCCCCAGAGAGCCCTCGGCATGGCTGAAGACGTCGTCCCACAACCGCGCCTCGAGGTGGCCCTCCATCTTCGGCAGGTAGAAGTAGGGCCCGGCTCCCAGCTCCAGCTGGCGCCGGCCCGAAAGGGCCAGGTACATGGCGAAATCGAACAACCCGGCGGAGACCGGCGCGCCGTCGACCAGGACGTGCTTTTCGACCAAGTGCCAGCCTCGAGGGCGGACGACCATGGTGGCGGTCTGCTCTCCGAGCTCGTAATGCTTGCCTTCAGGGGTCGTGAGCTCGATCGTCCGGTCGAGGGCGTCGCGCAGGTTGAGCTGGCCCTCGACCATGTTCTGCCACAGCGGGGTGTTGGCGTCCTCGAAGTCGGCCAGCCAGATATTGGCACCCGAGTTGAGGGCGTTGATCGTCATCTTGCGGTCTGTCGGCCCGGTTATCTCGACGCGGCGGTCGGTGAGGGCGGGAACGGGGGGCGCCACTTGCCAGCTGGCCTCCCGGACCTCGCGGGTCTCGGCCAAGAACCCCGGTAGCCGGCCCCGGTCGAAGGCCACCTGGCGCTCAGCGCGCCGCTCCAGCAGCTCCCGGCGACGGCTCCCGAACCGCCGCTCGAGGTCGCCCAGCAGCCCTAAGGACGCCTCGTTCAGAACCTCGTCGTAACGGTCCCCCCAGTCGCCCGTGACCTGCACCCCTCCGGACAAAGCCCTGGACACTCCCGCCCCTTTTCCTTGGACAAGAACAGCGAATTTTTGATCTGTCGACAAACTCTAGGGCTCCCCTGCCGCCCGTACTAGGCCGCCGCTACTAGGTGGCCGGAGCGTCCACTGTGCTCTCGCCCCGTTCGCCCCGCTCGGCGAGCGTTACGGCGGCCACGACGGCCGCACAGAGCAGGGCGGTCCCCGAGGCCAGCAACGCCGTCTGCAGACCGCTGCGGAAGGCGGCGTAGGCGGCCACGATGACCTTGTCTTCGATCGTGCCGCCTCCCTTGACACCGCTGGGCACGATCCCCGTCTCGACGGCATTGATGATGACCGAGATGAAGTTGGCCGGGATCGGGGGTTTCAGCAAATGGAGGCGGGCGGTCAGGCCGGTCGTGAGGTGGGAGTTGACGAGAGCACCGAGAACGGCCACGCCGAAAACGGCACCGAGCTCCCGGCTGGTGTTGGTCGCCGACGCCGCCATGCCCGACCGCTCGGGCCGGACCACCGCCAAGGTGACAAAGGTGACCGGCACCACGGTCGTGCCGAACCCGAAGCCGGCCAGGGCCAGGGTCGCCATCAGCCATATCGACGGCCGGGGGGCACTGAGCAACACCTCGGAGAGCAACATCCCCGCCCCCGCCAGCACGCAGCCCTCGGCCATCGGGACTCTCGGCGAGCCCAGGGCCACCCGCCGCCCAGCCAGGCCGGCGGCGGCGATCATGGCTGCGGTCATGGGTAAGAACTCGACCGCCACCCGGAAGGGCGAGTAGCCGATGACCGCCGCCAGGTAGAGAGCCGTGAAAAAGAAGATCGAGAAGATGCCAAAGAAGGCGACGAAGGTGACGATCAGCGCGCCGGAGAAAGCCGGGGAGCGGAAGTAGTCGAGCTCGAGCATCGGGGAACGGCTGGCTCGCTCGACGCGCACGAAACCGACCATGGCGATGACGCCGACGACGAACAGGGACACGACGACGGCCGAGCTGTAGCCGTCGGTCTCGCCCAGGATGACAGCAAAGGTGAGAGCGCCGAGCGCCGCCGCTCCCACCACGAAGCCGGGGACGTCGAGGCGAGCCGCCTCGGGGTCGGCGCTTTCGGGCAACGTCACGGTCGCCAGGGCAATGACCAAGACCGTAACGCCGACGTTGAACCAGAAGATGGCCCGCCAGGTCCCGATCCCGACGAGCACGCCACCGATCACCGGGCCCAGGGCCAGGGCGAGACTGGAGACGGCCGCCCAGGCGCCCAGTGCCTGCGCCCGCTCCTCCCGGTCGGGGTAGATGTGGCGGATCACCGACAGCGTGCCCGGTTCGGAGGCGGCGGCGCCGATGCCCATTATGACGCGGGCGCCGATGAGCACCGAACTGTTGGGCGCCAGGGCGCCGAGCAGGGAGCCCAAAGCAAAGACGGCCAGCCCGGCCATCATGACCTTCCGGCGGCCGAAGCGGTCCGAGAGCGAGCCGGCGATCAGCATGAGGCTGGCGAAGGTGAGGGCGTAGCCGTTGACGACCCATTGCAGGGCCGTGACCCCCGCATGCAAGCGGCTCTGGACGTCGGAGAGGGCCACGCTCACTATCGTCGTGTCGAGGAAGGTCAAAAAGAGGACAGCACAGACCACGGCGAGCGTGTAATTGGTGGATCCGGCCCGGCCCGAGCGTCTCATGGGGCCGGCAGCGTCCCGTTTTGGGGTCGGCACATGACCTTGTGGCCCCTCTCCCCGGACATATGCCCGGGCTGCAGTACGGTCATCACCGAGGACACCGTCCTGACTTAAGACACCGTGAGATTGAAGGGCCCTCCTGCCCTTGCTGTGCCCTGGCGCACACGTTACATTACGGGTGTCGCGACCGGGGGCGATGGTCGCACACGGGCCCACCCCAGGGCCGAGAGGGAGGTAGCACGGTGACCCACAGGTCGATCGCTTCCAAGAGCAGCGGGGCGCTCCAGGTTCGCTCAGGCGGGACCGGTGCCGGGGCCGGGCTGCGCCCGCGGCTTCGCCGGGCCCTTCGGGGGCGCCCGGCCCGCCCCGCGCCCCGCCTGGTGTTCGCCGTCGTCCTGGCCGTG
>JBEKNX010000075.1:0-13958 GCA_049522375.1 Acidimicrobiales bacterium
TGTCGTTTCGGATCCAACCCCAAGGGCCTTTCGACCTCTCCGAGCAGCGTCAACGGTTCGGTGGTTGGCCGGCTCACCCTAATGAGCCGCTCGCACCCGTGATCGCCTTCCCGATCGAGGGCACTGACACAGCGGCCGCGGTCGTGGTGCGCCAGCACGACGACGGCACCATCCTGGGAGACGTCCACTGCTGCGCCCCATGGCTCTGCGCCGCGGCGCAGGGCCAGGCCCTCGCTACTCTGTCACTCGACGTCGACGGGTCCGGTTGGCCCGAAGTCGGTAGCTGCGATCCGCGGTTGGGCGAGCTCCAGGCGCGATACCGGATGCTTCGCCCGGTGCTCTTTCACTCGCCCTACGAAGCGGCGGCCGCGTTCATCATCGGGCACCGCATCTCGATCCCCCAGGCCCGCGCCATCCGCGAGTGGATCGCCATAGCGCACGGCGCCCGGGTCGAGGTCGATGGTCACAGCTTCCACACCTTTCCGGCGCCGTCGGCACTGCTGGCCATCACCGACCTGGATGGGGTTCCGAGCATCAAACTCGCGCGCCTGCACGCGGTCGCGTGGGCCGCCAAGGATGGCTGGCTAAGCCGCGAGCATCTTCTCGGGATGCCGGTCGCCGACGCTCTGCGCTGCCTCCAGGAACTCCCCGGCATCGGTCCCTTCTTCGCGCAGGGGATCCTCTTTCGCGGCGCGGGGCTCGTCGACGAACTCACCGACGACGACGTCACCCGCTACGCGCTGGCGGTGCGCTACAGCCTTCCCGAGCCCGCTGCCCCCTCAGCCGTGCAGGCGATCACCGACTCCTGGCGGCCCTACCGCATGTGGGCAGTCGTCCTTCTGCACACCTGGTTGCGCTCCGAGATCGGGCTGCCCCCACGAACCGCCAGCGGACGTTCTCATTGAGCCTCCAGTCTCGCGATGAGGTCCGCCATAGGCAGTGGGTTCGCAGTCGCTAAGTGTCAACGACGACTGGCGGCGTCGAATTCCATCGCCTTGCCGCCTCGATTTGCGTTCTGGCGGTTGAGTACCGACGGCCCCCCGAGCACGTGCACCCAGCCCCGGTCGAAGACGTCGGCTCGGAGGCGTACCGCCCGCTAGGGCCTTGTCGGCCAAGCGAGGAGCAGCCCTGGTCAAACCGGAAACCTCGGTCCGAACGTGCGGTGGTGAAGTGCCATTGGCGGTAGGATGACGCTCGACAAATGTGATTGTGGCCAGTAGGCCCTCGTCACGACGTCGTTGCTCCAGACCCTGGCGACGCGAACACTGAGCGTTGTGTTCGGAACAGGCCCAGGAGGAAGGAGCGACGATGATGCCAGCAGGCGCGGATCCCGTCGCTTGGGAACGCGAATGGGCAACGACACCCTCAGGGCCCCTGTCAGTACGTGCCTGGAACGGGCGCGAGCAAGTGGTGCGGGCGGCAGGTCGGTGCTGCTCAAATGAGCCCCGCGGCAGCGCTCACACTGATGAAAAAGATCAAGTAGCAGAACCGGAAACTAACAAAAGAGGAAAAAGATGACCTATCAACGCCAACGTCGGCATTGCTGGCATACTGCAGCGGGCACGATAGTGGCGACGCTCGCCATTATGGCCGGCTTCCTGGCCCCCACCATTTCACCCGCTGCGGCGGCTACGACCACGACGACCACGACGACCACGACGACCACCGTGCCTGGTTCCAACTGTTCGGCTTCGGTGAGCGGGACTGCCTTCGACCGAACCGGCTGGGTGGCCAGCACCAACGCTCCATCTAGTAGCGCCGACGCGCCCGCCAAAGCGTTGGACGGCGACTTGACGACTCGCTTCAGCACCAACGAGCACCAAGCCCCGGGCTTGTACTTCGAAGTGGACCTGGGCTCGGCGCAGACCTTCGACGCGCTGGAGATGAGCGTGCCCAATTCGCCCACCGACTACGCCCGGGGTTATGACGTGGAGGTTTCCACTAACGCCACCTCCTGGACCACGGTCGCCACCTGCACCGGGACCGCGACGCCCGAGATGGTCGGCTTCTCCGTCCAAACGGCGCGCTACGTCAAGGTCGTCCTGAACGCCGTGACCGCCAGCGACTGGTGGTCGATCGACGAGTTCAACCTGTACGGCGCCCCCGTCATCACCAGCGCAGCCAGCCTGCGTGTGGTGTCCGGGCAAGCCAACACCTTCACTGTCACCACCACGGGCGCCCCCGTCCCGGTCCTGAGCCTGTCCGGCACCTTGCCGCCCGGCCTGGTCTTTACGGTGGCGACCAACGGCACAGCCGCGGTCTCAGGCACCCCGCCTTCTAACGCCACAGGCACCTACGAGGTGACCATCACCGCCACCAACGGGGTGGGCAGCCCGGCTGTCCAGTACCTCGCCCTCACGCTCGGTGCCGCCCCCGTCATCACCAGCGCTTCGGCCTGGCGCGTGCTGCCCGGGCGCTATAACGCCTTCACCGTCACCACCACGGGCGCCCCGGCCCCGGTCCTGAGCCTGTCCGGCGCCCTGCCGCCCGGCCTGGCCTTCAAGGAGAACGGCAACGGCACCGCCACCATCTCCGGCACCCCGCCCGCCAACACCAGGGGCACCTACGCGGTGACCATCACCGCCACCAACGGGGTGGGCAGCCCGGCTGTCCAGTACCTCGTGCTCAGCCTGGGCGGCGCCCCCGTCATCACCAGCGTCTCGGGCTGGCGGGCCCTGCCCGGGCAGTACAACGCCTTCACCGTCACCACCACGGGTTCCCCCGTCCCCGTGCTCAGTGTGTCCGGAGGGGCCTTGCCGCCCGGCTTGGTCTTCCGGGACAACAACAACGGCACCGCCAACATCTCAGGCACTCCTCCGTCCAACGCCAGGGGGACGTTTGAGGTGAGCATCACCGCCACCAACGGGGTGGGCAGCCCGGCCGTCCAGTACCTCGTCATTGCCCTGGGCGGCGCCCGCACCACCACTTCCCTTTCGGCCAGCGCCAACCCGGTCTCGGTAGGCCAGGCCGTCGCGTACACAGCCAAAGTGGCCCCCACCCCAAACGGGGGCATCGTCAATTTCTTTGCCAACGGGGGGGCCATAACCGGCTGCACCGGGGCCCCCGTCAACACGGCAACGGGCATCGCCACCTGCTCGACCAACTACACGTCCATCGGGAGCCGCCGGGTGGAAGCGTCCTACTCGGGTGACGCGGCATTCGGGCCCTCCACGTCCGCCGTCTACAGCGAGGTCGTCAACTTGCCCGCCGCCGGTTACTGGCTCGCCACCGCCAACGGGAACGTCTACGGCCTAGGCGCTGCGCCATCGCTCGGCGGCGTAGCCACATCGGCCACAACTGGCCGAGTAGTGGGCATCGCCGCCACCCCCGACGCCAAGGGCTACTGGGTAGTCACGGCCAGCGGCATGGTCGGTGCCTTTGGTGACGCCAGGTACTACGGCGACCTGCTCGCTCTCGGCAAGCACGTTTCGGACATTGTGGCCATCGCCCCCACCACCAACGGGCGGGGCTACTACCTCGTAGGCGCCGACGGGGGCTTTTTCACCTTCGGCGACGCCAAGTTCCACGGCTCGCTGCCGGGTATCCACATCCACGTGAAGGACGTGGTCGGCATGGTGGCCTCGCCGAACGGTAAGGGCTACCTGCTGGTCGGTAGGGACGGGGGCGTGTTCGCCTTCGGCAGCACCCGCTTTTACGGCTCGCTGCCCGGGATCGGCAAGCACGTCCACGACATACGGGCCATCCTGCCCTCTTCAACCGGACGGGGCTACATACTCGTCGGCTCGGACGGGGGCGTGTTCAATTTCGGCACCGGGGCCAGGTTCCACGGCTCCCTTCCGGGAGAAGGCGTCAGGGTCTCCAACATCGTGGGCATTGCCCTCACCCCCGACAACGGCGGGTATTACATGACCGGTTCCGACGGCCACGTCTACGGTTTCGGGGATGCCCAGGTCTGGGCGGAGCCGGCGGCCCTTGCCTCTAACCTGCCGGTAGCCGCGATCGCGGGCACATAAAGGCGCTCCCTGGGCCGGCCGCTTAACTGAGCAGTTGACCCACCAAATGGTGCCGGCTTGCCGGCGGCCCGCCAGCGCGACGAGGCCGGCGGCCGGCACCGGAGCTCCTCCCTCCTGTGGCCCAGGCCGGAGCTGCCCGTTCCAGCGCCGGGGCCCAGCGGGTTCAGCCCAACTTGTACGGCGATGTCGTCATGCCTATCAGGCCGTAACGGCCTCCTTGAGGCGCCGCATCACGTCGCGCTGGGCTGATGCCGAGGGCCTGTTGTGATGCCATGTGGCCGCCAGGTCGGTCGAGACGACTCGCCGGGTTGCCACTATCCGGCGTAACGCGGCGAGCACGTTGTCCAGCTCCGGGCCCCCCGCAGCCGGGAACAGGAGGTCCGGCACCCGGGCCGGGTCGCAGATGTCCACATCGACGTGCAGGTGCAGGTCCCCGTCGGGCAGGTCGCTCTCGGTGAGGTCCAGCCCTCTGACCCTGACGGACGAGCGTTCCAGAAGAAGGCGCTCGTCGGGGTCGATGTCCCGGGCGCCGACGAGCACCGCCCGTTGTTCGGGTATGGCGCGGAGTTTCAACTCGAGCGGCAAGGTCAGCGTCCCGATACCGACGGCAAGGGCCAACGGCATGCCTCCCAGGTAGCCGGACGGGGTCGTACCCTCCGTGTTGAAGTCGCCGTGGGCATCGACCCAGACGATACCCACGTCCCGCCCCGTACGTTGCAACCCGGCTATGACACCCAGGCACGATGTGCAATCGCCCGAGACGACTAGGACGGGGAGCGCGTGGGCGCTCACGACCTGCGCCAACTCTTCGTACAGTACCCCCAAGCGCTGCCAGGTCCCCGAGATCGGCAGGTCCACGATGATCTCGCGGTCGACGGGGACCCCAACGTCAAAGTCGGGTATCAGCTCATCCAGGTGGTAGGGCACTCCCAAGGTTTCCAACGAGTCAAACCCTATGCCCGCCTGCGGACATCGGGCCCGGGCGGGGCCGGGGCCGGCTACCACGTTTCAGTCATTCTCGGTGGTTTTGCCAGGCACGGTACCTAGGAGGATGCCAGGTGGACAGCGTCAGACGGCACTCATGCCGCCCCTGTTCAACACTCAGCGTGGTCGCCAGTGGCGTCATCGTGATGGATAGTACGTTATTCTCGCCTTCAAGGCGGTAAGCTTCTATAACGAAGGATGTTATATTGTGCCTCACAGGCAGAAGTAAGGTATATTACCATCATGTTATTTAGGGTGCCGACGCTCGGGGAGCGAGAGCTTGAGGTCATGGCCGCCATTGACGACCTAGCCGAGAAGCTGCGCCTACGCCTCTACGAGCCGCGGCGGTGGTCAGGGTCCCTCCGGCGTATGCAGTTCGCTCGTGCGGTGCAGGGCTCGAACAGCATCGAGGGCTTCGACGCAGCAGTTGACGATGCCGCCGCGATTGAGCTCGGCGAAGAACCTCTTGACGCTAATGAAGAGACCAGGCTCGCCATAAAGGGCTATTGCGACGCGATGACATACGTACTCCAGATGTCCACGGAGCCCAACTTCCAGTATGGCGAGCAGCTGCTGAAGAGCCTGCACTTTATGATGACCGGGTATGAGCTCAAGAACCGCCCGGGCCTTTGGCGGCTTGGCGCTATCTACGTTCGCAACGAGGAGACCGGCGAGATCGTCTACGAGGGCGCCGACATAGACGACGTGCCCTTACTGATGCACGGGCTGGTTGGGTCACTCAATGTTGAAAGTGACTGTCCAGCCCTAGTACGTGCCGGGATGGCGCACCTGAACTTCGTCATGATCCATCCGTTTCGGGATGGCAACGGCCGCATGGCCAGATGTCTCCAAACGCTTGTGCTAGCCCGCGAAGGTATTCTCTCTCCTGTCTTCTGCAGCATCGAGGAGTACCTGGGGCGCAATACTCAGGCCTATTACGACGTGTTGGCACAAGTCGGGCACGGCTCATGGGATCCGGAGGGCGACGCAATCCCTTGGGTCAGGTTCATACTGACTGCGCACCTCCGTCAGGCTCGAACGCTCAATAGACGAATCAAGGAGAGTGAACGCCTCTGGGATGACCTGGAAAAGCTGGTCGGCAGACTAGGGTTGCCCGAGCGTACACTCAGCCCACTGTATGAAGCGGCGATGCGGTTCCGTGTTCGCAACGGTACCTACCGAGCAATTCTCGCTGAGACGGAGGACCCAATAACTGAGCAAGTTGCCAGCAGGGATTTGCGTCAACTCACTTCGGCGAATTTGCTCAGAGCGCACGGCGCCGCGCGAGGTCGATACTATGTTGCGACCAAGGAGCTCGCGGATCTTCGGGCGCGGATAGTCGCCGAGCGTGATCCGCGGGATGACTCAGATCCTTTTGAGGGAGCATGAACATGTCCTCCCGTCGGGTGGAAGCTCCAAACCCGTCATCTGGCGCCACGCACGGACCTTCTACAGGCTCGAGTCTGTAGGAGATACGGGCGCCCGCGGCCACCGCCGGCTGTGGCGGTTCGGCCGGGCCGGGGGCCGGTGACCGCACAGCACGCCGATCCCGAGCGTCAAGACCAACGTCGCTGGTGTAGCCGACGAGGGCGCGATGGAGCGTTCTGCGTCAGGATGTTGACGTCTCGGTAGAGCACGGTAGCTGGCCGAGCCTCGGCCCACCACCAGACCCCTTAATCTGCTGTCGGCTGTCAGCGCCTGGTCGACACCAGGGCGACCCCATCGCCACGTTCCGACCCCCTGTCGGCTTGTCCCGGCCCTAATGTTGTTCTGGCTTCCCCAGCGGGGAGCGGATGGGGGTACATGATGGACGCGGCCGAACGCGACACGCAGGTGCGGAATTTCGTCAAGGAAGTCTGGAATGGCCGAAACTACGAAGCGGCCGCCGACCTCTACGGCGAGAACTACGTCAATCACTTCGGGACAGGTCCTTCCGCCAGAGTCGAGCCCATCCGCCACTACCACGCCGCGTTCCCGGACTTGCACCTCGATGTCGAAGAGCTGATCGTGGCCGGCGACACGGTCGTGGTCAGGCTCACGTTTCGGGGGACCGACACTGGAGGTTACGTGGGACGACCTCCGACCGGGCGGGCGGTTGAGGAGTGGGTGGTTGGCATCATGCACTTCGAGGGTGACCGGGTCGTCAGTGAATGGATTGGTGCCGACAAGCTCGGCCTGTTCATCCAGCTCGGAGTTCTCGACGACCCGTGGCCGAGCCAGGTCGAAGAGCCCGCCCTGCCAGTAAGTTAGAGACGCCGCTACCTTCCGTCACCTCACCGACATCGGAACCCGGCCCAGATCGCGCTATTCGGGCAAGTAGGCGCTGATGTTGATCTTGCCCGTGCTGAAATCAACGGAGCCGATGCCCCAGATCTGCAGCGGGTTCACCCAGGCGTAGCTCGGGTTTGCCGTCGTGAGCGTGACGTTTTCCCGCAACAACGCTTGCGGTGAACCGGCTTGGGGCATCCCGACGCCACTGGCGGCGAAGGCGATCTTCTCGCCGTCACCGGTGGTGATCTCGGCTTTGATGTCGAGGTCGATACGGCCATCAGCACGAACTGTGATGTAGTCCACCCCGACGACGCTGCCACTCAGGCGCCCTGTCATCGGCCCTGCGAAGGCGACGTCGACCCGCAATCCTCCCGGCGGTGGCGGGCTCTGCCCACTGATGACGGCTTGGAAGCTGGCGCCGTACTCGACCACCCCGGTTACCTCCAGCGTGTACTCGTAGAGCTTTTCAGCTGTAATTCCGCTCATAGCCTTGTCCTTTGTAGTTCGGCCGGCGGTTCGCCGGCGCATGGTGACTGTCTACGGGGATGCTCGCTGTCCCCGGCGGCGTTACCGTCCAACATCTATCTGGCTACGGCTGGCGCCCCACGAAGCCAACCAGCCGGTCCGCCGTAGGAGCGTCGGCGGGGACGGCAACGACCGGGCCGAACGGCTGAGGTCCCGGCCCGCGCAGGGCATCGGAGATGCCCGCCTGGGCGGCGCCAATCGGCTTCTCGGCCAGCGCCGCACTGA
Organism: Acidimicrobiales bacterium; assembly: GCA_049522375.1. GTDB lineage: Bacteria > Actinomycetota > Acidimicrobiia > Acidimicrobiales > Palsa-688 > Fen-671. The sequence goes on from JBEKNX010000075.1 coordinate 7,980, forward strand.
GGTCGGTGAAGCTAAGCCTCGACGAGGATCACCAGCGTTTCGGCCAGTACGCCGTCATACGCCATCGCCTCGGCCGCGCCCGGGGCCTGCATGGCAGCCGTGAAGGTACCCATGTCGGCAACGTCCATGAGCACGGCAACATGGGTCGGGTTCTGCGGGTCGACGAACGTCCGGATGTTGGTGATGCCGAGGGGCCCGAAGAACTCCTCCCGCTTGGGCGAAGCAAGCCAATGGTCCTTGTCCTTCACATCGTGGTGACCGATGATGGTCGGCATGCTGCCTCCTGGGTGCGGTGGGCCCGGTGGCGGTGGTACCGAGCCGGGTGTGAGAACCCTACACTCCTCTACCGCCGGCTGCGTCGGAAGATTATGCCCGGAGTGGGCGTCCGCCGCCGGGGAGCACGGAGCACGGGTCAGCTCTCGGTGCCGGAAGCGACTCAAACTCGGCTAACCGGGACTGGCGCGCTAAACGCGTCAGGCCGGCATTGTCGACGTCAGGCTCGCAGGACCTGTACGCCGTCCGAGTAAAGAGCCAGGGCGCGCAGGTCTTTTGGGTCGGAGCTCAGTACGGTACCGTCCGGCTCTGCAGTGACTACCACGATGGCATCGACCGCCGAACCCTGACGGGCTCTCGAGCGCAACTCGGCCGCGCGACGAGCCAGCCGCTCGGGCAGTAGCTCACGAACATCGCATGTCTTGAGAAAGCGGTTGGTGTTGGCATCGGACCGCTGGCGGCCCGTCACTGACTCGACTAGTACGACTGACGGGACGACCGGTGGCCACAGACCCTCCCGCTCTAGCACTGCGATCGTCGCCGCCGCGCCTTGCGCCCTTCTCGCCAGGCGGGAAACCCCGCCGGAATCGAGGACGAGCAAGTACGTCAGCTCGCCTGGGCCCGTTGAGCCCCACTTCGGATGCGACGGGACAGCGTTTCGGCCCGGGCTACGGCGGTTGCCGAGGGCTCACCGACTTCGGCCACAAGCTCGTCGAGGTAACGGTCAGTCTCGCTAAGCAGCTCTCGGCGACGGAGTTCCGAGCGGACAGCCTCCTGTAAGAGTTCCGAAGCGGCGAGCCGCTGGTCTTTGACGGCCTGGTAGAGATCTTCTGGTAGGTACACTTGCATGCGAGGCATACGTCCAACTATACACCCTCATTCCCGCAACAGCGACGGGGGGACGTGCGTAAACAACCTCTGAGCAAATAGCCAGGTTCTGCGGTACTCGGGGCGACTTTCTGATGTTGGGCTAGGAGCGCCCGGTCCCGTTCCCGGCGCAGACGGTCTCGTGGATGACCTTGGTCAGCGCGTGGATCTCAGCGGTTAGAGCCGTGTTCTGCTTCAAGGCTTCCGACAGCTTGATCTCGACCGCGTTGATCTGCTCGTCCTGGGCGCTTATACGCCCGAGGGTCGCCTCCAGGTTCCGCTCGGAACGGTTGGAGGAAGCCCCGACCAGGAAGCCGATGTAAAGCTCGGCCACGGTCGTGACCAGGTTGAGCGGGAAGTTGTAGCCCGTGCTCGTGAACCAAACCGGAAGGAACGTGCCCCTCGCGTTGACGATGTGAAGGGCAAAAAGAAGGGTCCAGCCGACCACGATGATTATCCATATACCGATGTTGAGCGGGGTCCCCATGCCGTACGAAACCTTGTCCGCGGCGCGCTGGAACAGCGACAGCCGCTCGGGGGCCGTGGTCGCGGTAGGACCACCGGGCGCGAGTAATTGTGTCTGGCTCATGTTTCCTCCGGTCAAGTCCGGTCCTGCGGGCGGGAAAGCTCTGTCGGTCAGAAAGCGTAGGTCACAGACCAGAAGCACATCGCCATCACCCACAAGATGCCGTGGGCGCGGTCGGCTCGGCGCTACGCTGCCAGAAACATCCCCAACGGCCTCAGTCATACAGATCCACCAATTATGGCCGGGGTCGTTACTAGCACCGGTCAGCGCGATCTCAACTCCTACTGGCTGAGCATCTCCCACAAAGCTCGGGCTGCAGGGTTGACAGGCATGGGGGCGAGGATCTGAGCGCCGACGTCCACGTGCGGCTCTATGCCCGCGGAGCGAAGGGCGCTGTCGGCGAGGGCCCTTATGCCCCACCCGCCCGGGAAGCCCACCTGCTCTCGATCGGAGAGGGCGGCCAGTGCGATCGAGCCCTGGTGGCCCAGAGCGCCGTCGGTCTTGCACACGACGACGCCAGAGACGCAAGCCGCCGCGTAGCAGGGCCGTCGACGCGTTCATCGCTCGGGAGGGGAGGGAGCACAAGATGTCCCAGACCCGGCAGAAACGGCTAGGGCTGCTGTTAGGCTCATAATTGTCCCCACGTCCAGGAAGGGGCTTTGCAATTGTCGCTAGAGGTGGCCAGGTGAGCGTGGCGGTGCTCGGGGCGGGAATTATGGGGTCGGCCATGGCCCGCAGATTGCTGTCGGCAGGTTTACAGGTGACCGTGTGGGACCGCTCGGCCTCGGCCCGCGCCCCTCTGGCCGAGGCGGGCGCCGTGGCCGCGGCGTCAGCACGAGAAGCGGTCCGCGACGCCGGCGTCGTGATCACGATGCTGCCGACCGTCGACGTGGTGAGTTCCGTGATCTTCGACGGCGGCGTGGCCGACCAGTTCGCTCAAGGCTGCGTCTGGGCCCAGATGGGCACCATCGGTGTGGAGGAGACCATCGCCACTCGTGACCGCCTGGCTGCCCGCCGGCCCGATGTGGTCTTCCTCGACGCACCCGTCTCGGGCAGCAAGGGGCCGGCCGAGCGGGGCCAATTGCTCATCCTGGCGTCAGGGCCGGCGACTGCGGCCGAGACTGTCGGCCCGGTGTTCGCGGCGATTGGCCGCAAGACGGTATGGCTGGGCGAGGCGGGCAAGGGCAGCCAGGTGAAGTTGGTCGTCAACGCTTATATGTCCATCCTCATCGAGGGAGTAGCCGAGGCCTTGGAGCTGGCGGACCGGCTGGGCATCGGCCACCAACAGCTCGAGGAGGTCATCGAGGGCGGTCCCCTGGACGCGCCGATCGCCGACGCCAAGCTCCACAAGATGGACCAGGGCGACTTCGCCGCCGAGTTCCCCCTGGAGTGGGCGCTGAAGGACGTGGACCTGGCCATCAGCGCAGCCCAGGGCGGCGACCTGCCGCTGCTCGCCGCGCTGTCCCGCCAGTGGCACCTCGCCGTCAACGCCGGGCACGGGCGCGAGGACGTCAGTGCCGCCCGTCTGGCGCTGGGGGGTCGTCCCTAAAGCACCGGTACCCCACCCTGCGCTGGTCAGTGGTACGAAGCTGGCCACATCGAGGGAACGGAGAGATCATGCACGAGATTCGCACACTAGGGATCGTTCTGCATCCTCGCCGCGATTCGGCTGACGCTGTTAACACCATCCTTAGGTGGGCGACCACTCGAGGTGTGACCGTCCTCGGGCTCGCCGAGGAAGTCGGTCGCCTCGACTGCACGGCGGTAATGGTTTCGGCCGCGGCGATGGCAGACCAAGCGGACCTCCTCGTCGCGTTGGGTGGTGACGGCACGGTCCTACGTGCGATGCGGCTATCCGATGGTCGGCGTGCGGTAGTCCTGGGCGTCAATCTTGGCAAACTCGGTTTCCTGGCCGAGGTTGATATCCCTGATTTATCCGCCGCGCTCACCGCAATCGGCGACGGGAACTACGAGATCGAAATACGAACCGCCCTCGACGCCGCCATTGGGCCGCAACGTCTTACGGCTTTCAATGACATCGTCGTCGTCCGGGTGCCGGGTGAGGGCACTGCGGCAATAGACCTCTCTGTCGAGGGGCACCACTTCGTCAGCTACGCGGCGGACGCTGTCATTGTTTCAACCCCAACCGGGTCAACCGCTTATAACTTTTCTGCCGGGGGCCCGATCGTCGCCCCGTCTGTGCAGGGGATCCTCGTCACCCCCTCTGCGCCGCACTCCGTGTTCAACCGCGCCGTGATGGTCGACCATAGGCACACGCTCAGCCTGAGGATCCTCCCGTCTTCGGGGCGGCTGGCCGTCGAAGTCGACGGAATGGTGGCGACTCACGTGACAGCCGGCGACAACGTAGTCCTTACCGCCCGGGCCGATGGGTCCCAGGTCGTCAGGCTCGGCCGGACCACCTTCTACCAGCGAGCGCAGCGCAAGCTAGGCGTCGCTAGCTCGACTGAACTCAACCCGTCACCACCCGTGACGGCAAAAGCGCCGTGCTAGACAGCCTCCATGCCGAAACGTGCCATAAGCGCCCGCTCTTCGTCTGGGGTCGGAGGCTTTGTGCGGTCCCACAGCTCGTGGAGACCGGCAAAGTAGGCGTCCATTGCCGGGGCATGGATGACGAGCAACCGAGCCTGGACTGCGCTGGCGTTGCCGAAGGTGTGGGCGGTGCCCCGAGGCACCAGTACGAAGCCTTCCCGCCCAACGGTTAGTTCTTCCCCCTCGATGACTACTGATACCAGTCCATCGAGCACGAAGTACGCCTCTGAGCAGTTCGTGTGCCGGTGCGGCGGGGGCCTGCGGCCCCCGGGAGGCAGTGTCCGTTCCATGAGCGACAGGTCGCCCCCGTCTTGCTCGGCCAAGGCCTTGAACAGCATCACGCTGCCGCGTGCGGTGTACCGCCGATGTCCATCCCCGGGCCCCACGACGCCGACACTCATAGGACGACCTCCCGAAAGGTTCAGACCACCACCGTCCCACACGGGGTGGCGTCGTAACCGGAGATGGCGCTGAGCTGGGCGCGTAGCTCGCTACCGGCCATGACGTCGAGCAGGGCACGGACCTCCGGCGTGCCGAGCTGCGAGCCCGGGATCCATAACTCGCAAGTCTCCTCCTGCCAAGGGACGAAGCCCAGGCCGTAAGCGAGCGCCGCCGGCTCGCTGGCCACACCGACATCGGCCAGGCCGGCCGAAATGGCCGAGGTCACCAATAGGTGCGCGGTGCAGGAGCTGCCGTAACCGGCCAGGGCCTTGCCGTCCACTCCGAGTTGGACAAGAGCGTCATCGAGTAGCCGCCGCGCCTCGGAGCCTGGTTCGCGGTTGGCTACCCGTAGGCCAAGCTCGAGGGCGTCCGCCAGCCCCCGCACCCGGCCGGCATAACGAGGCGACACGACCAGTCCTTCTCGCCACGCCGCGAAGCCGACGACCTCATGGGCGGCCGAACGTCCGCGCTTTTGGTCGGCACGGCGGTGGACCGCCGTCACGTGGCTCAGACCGGCGTCGAGGAGCTCGAGGCCAGTGGAGTTGGCGCAGTTCCACCACACCAAGCCGACCGGTGGGCGGTGCCGCTGCAAAGGCCCGTTCAACAGGGCCAACGCCGGGTCGCACCCGGCGATCACAAGAGCGGGCGCGGGTGCCACGAAACGTCGCGCCGGCACGGGCGAGCCCGCCGCGGCGCCCTCAGTACTGTCCGCCTCGGCTAGGGCAGGGCGAAAGCCAGGGACCAAAACGTGGTCGCCTTCGAGGGGGAACGCCACTTGCTCGCCGTCGATGCCCGCGAGCAGAAGTCGGGCCTTCTTATGCGTGCCAACGGCGAGCCGAGCTTCTGCCGGGGCGAAGTTGGGGGCCTTGCCGAACAGTTCCTCGACGCTCGAGCCCAGGGCGGCCGCCACGACGAGGGCGACGTCGAGCGACGGCAACCAGCGGCCGGCTTCGATGCCGGAGATCGTCTGGCGGGTGACGCCGGCGCGGTCGGCGAGGGCAGCCTGGGACAGGCCACGACCAAGCCGGGCGAGGCGGAAGCGGTCGTCTATCCGGTTGGTCGAGCTGACCCGGACGTCCATCCAATCAGGATGCCACGATCGCCGGGAGAGCGTGCGGGCCGGCTCGGTGGGCCGCGTACCGGGCCCGGGTGACAAGGCGGGACGGATGATATCTTTGGTACGCCGGCGCCGGCGCGGTGATCGTGAGGACATGTTCCGATGTCCCGAAAACTCTCATTTGGCCGCCTTCTCGGGGTTTTGCTGGCACTTTCCTTCATAACTGGTTTTGCGGTGTACCTGCTGTCGGGTGCGACCACGGACA
>JBEKNX010000076.1:0-17956 GCA_049522375.1 Acidimicrobiales bacterium
TCACAATGCCGACCCCAAGCCCTTCGTATGGACGGCCAGCGCGGAGGACATCTTGAAGAAGGTCCGCCGGGGCCGGGTAGCCCTCCTACAAGCAGCAAACTAATAATGAGACACTACACTAGAAGCACCTCTTGGGCGGGGGAGCGTAATACGTTCCAGGTATGGTGACCCAAAAAGGAGAGGGGAAGATGGCGCCGACTTTGACGGCGGGGCAGACGGACAAGTTCGCGGAGCGCGGGTACCTGAGCGGGCTGGAGGTGTTCAGCTCCTCGGAGATGGACGGTCTGCGCGGTGGGTACCGCGCCCTGTGCGGGCTCCTCGAGCCGGGTGAGGACCCCGGTGCCATACGCGAGTGGCACATGGCCAGCCGGTGGCTCTACGACGTGTGCCGCGCTCCCGCCCTGCTCGACCTGGTCGAGGGGGTGCTAGGGCCGGACTTTTACATGTGGGGTTCTCAGTTCTTTGCCAAGTCCCCGCGCTCGTCGAGCACCGTGGCCTGGCACCAGGACGGCTATTACTGGCCACTGGAGCCGTTGCACGGGTCGGTCACCGCGTGGTTGGCCTTCGCAGACGTGGACGAGGGCAACGGGGCCATGCGGGTCATCCCCGGCTCCCACCGGGCCGGTCTGCTGCAGCACCGTAAGCACATCAGCGAGTCGGTGCTCAATTTGGAACTGGAGGACGGTACCTTCTCCGCGGACGATGCCGTGTCCCTCAATCTGGTGTCGGGACAGGCCTCGCTCCATCACGACAGCATCGTCCACGGCTCGCCGGCCAACGCCTCTGACCGAGAACGGGTCGGTCTCACCGTTCGTTATTCCCGAGCCGACGTGCGTTGCGACCTGAGCCGGGCACCGCAGTTCCGGGCGTACCCCGTGCGCGGTCAGGACAAGGGGACCAACCCTGTGGGGGAGATCCCCGCCGTACCGTTTGCCCGTCTCAGCCCGGAAATGCACATCCGCAGCCTCGACGAGGATGGCGAACGCTGAACATGGACCGCACTGTTGTCGGGCCGGCCTACCGGTCGCCTACGGGGCCGACCTCCGGGTTCAAGATGCGTCCGCTGCCCCCGTCCGTGCAGCACACGAGCACGGTGCGGACCCGTTCGTGGTGGTAGCGAGCCACGCTGGCCGCGCCGAACTCGGATTCGTCATCGGGGTGGGCGTGGACAGTCATGAGGCACCGGCGCGGGGCGCCGTCCTGCGCCACCCGTGGTGCTCCGAGGGGCTGGGCCTCGAGGTGCTGGGCCTCGAGCTGCCGTGCCTGCGGTGAAGGTACTTTCAGCGCTCCCATCCTGAGACCGAGACCTTAGTCTACTTTTACGATGGAAATGATCGAGTTACTTCCAACTGACCAGCTTGGCGCCGCCGTGACGGGCAGTGGGGCCAACTTACAGCCGGGCCCACCTGTCGGTGGTGGCGCGGCCGATCACCCGAAAAGGGTGTACGATCAAAATGACGCGACAACAGCCCCGACGTGTTGGGCCAGGCCGAGCTGGCTGGGGGCGGTACTCCAGACCCTGGTAGCGACTTCGCAACCCTCCAGGCAGGAGCGTGCTTAGTGCACGTCGGGTCTTCGTTCTTCGGCATATCTGGCTCAGGCGGAGCACCGCACCTGAGCCGTAGCCTTCCCTAGTTGCTGAGGGCGCTATCGCGCCCAGAGGCCCTGGCGGGAGCGATGTGCTCCCCAGGGCTCTCGGCCTTTGCAGTTCTACAGGTGATTGTTGAGCAGACGAGGAGGCTGGAATGTCCGAAAATGATGACCAGGCCAAGTGGAGCGCCGCCCAGTGGCACGGCAAGATGCTCGTCGACCGCGAGGGCGACAAGATCGGCAAGCTGCAAGATGTGTACGTCGACGTGGAGACCGACTCGCCGCAGTTCGGTACGGTCAAGGAAGGTTTTATCGGCCGTCACTTGACCTTCGTGCCGTTGGCCGGCATCCATGTCGGTCCCGATGACCTGCGGGTCACGGTGACCAAGGAACAGGTCCGCGCCGCACCCGACATCGAGATGCATGGTGAGGAGCTTTCTCAGGACGACGAGTCGGCGCTTTACCACCACTTCGAGATGAACTACACGCCGCCCGACACTCCGAGCGGGCGCCGCCTCGCCCGCCGCTGACCGGCGCCCACGCGGATAGGGCCCTGCGCAGCTTGCCGCCCCCGGGGCCTATGAGCCCGAAGCGCCTGCCGTTGCGACGGGCCCGACACAGAGCAGCTTGGCCATCGAAGCCCCCAGAACGACTGTCTCGCTGCCGACGTCGAGCACCAGGCTCCCGTCAGGTCCCCGGGCCGACACAGTGGCTTCGGCCCCGGGGATGAAGCCGTGGTCCTCCAGGTACCGGAGCGCGTCGTCATCGAACTTGGCTAGTTCCGTGATGCGGGCGAAGCAGACTTGTTGGCCGACCTCGGCATCGGTCAGCAAGGAAGTAGGGCCCTTCTGGGCGCACGACCCCGGGATGGGGTTGCCGTGGGGGCAGGTCGTGGGGTTGCCGAGGACGACCATCAGGCGTTCGGCGACCTCGTCGGAGATGACATGTTCCCAGCGGCCCGCTTCGGCGTGGACCGTGTGCCAGGGGACCCCGACGATATCGGTCATCAGCCGCGCCACCAGGCAGTGCTTGCGGACCACTTTGGTGGCAAGGTCGCGCCCGGCGCTGGTGAGGGTGATGACGCGGCCCTCGATCTTCACATAGCCCTGGTCCGCGAGGCGGTGCACCATCTCTGAGACAGTTGGGGCGGTGTGCCCAAGCCGCTCGGCCAGACGGGCCTGTATGACCTCGCCCTCTTCCTCCTCGAGGACGAAGATGGTCACCAGGTACTTCTCGTTGGCGGGGTGAACTCCCGCGTGCTCGCTCTCAGAGGCCATGCGCTCAGTGGCCATAGCTCGTAGTGGCCATGGTCATAACCGTAACACTCCGTCCTCCCCCGGCCGTGCAGGCCGGCCCGCCGTGGTCCTGGTCAGCCCTCCATGGCGTTGGCCACCACTTTGCCCACCTGCTCCACCTCGATGAGAAAGCCGTCGTGGCCGTACAGCGACTGCACCACTTCCAGGTTGGCGAACCCGGGCAGGAGTGTGGCTAGTTGCTGCGCGGCGGCGACGCCACCCCGGCCCCGGCCCACGTCGTGGTGGTCCATGGCCCGGCTGAGGACGAGGTACGAATTGGCGTCGAAGCGAGCGGCGAGCTTGTCGGCATGGTGGTCCAGGTAACTTTCGACGGCATAGCGGCCGCCCTGCAAGGGGTCCTCACCGGCCTGGGGCCGGCGCCCAAAACGCTGGGCGAGCTCGGCCTCGCTGCGGTAGCTGATGTGGCCGATGCGCCGGGCCAGGCCCAGGCCGGTCACCGGGCCGGGCCCGCCGTAGTAGTCGCCCCCGGCGAAAGCGGGGTCCGAGCGGATGGCGTGCGCCTGGACGGTGGTGAGGGCCAGCTGTTCGGCGCTGGCCACCGCGGTCGTGGCTACGAGGACGAGGCGCTCGACCCGGCGGGGGTAGGCGACGGCCCACTCCAGGGCGCGCATACCGCCCATGGACCCGCCCACGACCGCCGCCCAGCGCCCCACACCGAGGGAGGTGGCCAGCGCTTCCTCCACGGCCACTTGGTCGCGGATGGTGCTGGTGGGGAAGCGTAGCCCCCAGGGCCGCCCGTCGGGCGCCGCCGAGGAGGGGCCGGTAGTGCCCTGGCAGCCGCCTAGGACGTTGGCGCACACCACCCACCAGCGGTCGGTGTCGATGGCCCGGCCCGGCCCGACCAGGCCGTCCCACCAGCCCGGGGCCGGGTGGCCCGGCTCGACGCCGCCGGCCACATGGCAGTCGCCGGTGAGGGCGTGCTCGACCAGGACCCCGTTGGAGCCGTCCGGGGCCCGGCGCCCCCAGGTCTCGTAGGCCACCGTGACCGGCCCGAGCCGGCCGCCGAGCTCTAAGACGAGGGGGGGACCGTCGAAGAGCTGGGCGAACCGGCGCCGGCCCGGGTGGTCGCCGGGCTGCCAGGCGGAGGCGCTCACGGCTTAGGCTTTGGCGGCCCGGAAACCGGCGTCGAGGTCGGCCAGCAGGTCGTCGAGGGTCTCCAGGCCGACCGACAGGCGGACCAGGTCGGGGGTGACCCCGGTGGCCGCTTGCTCGGCCCAGGCCGACCGACAGGCGGACCAGGTCGGGGGTGACCCCGGTGGCCGCTTGCTCGGCCTCGGTCAGCTGCGAGTGGGTGGTCGTGGCCGGGTGGATGACCAGGCTGCGGGCGTCGCCGACGTTGGCCAGGTGGCTGAACAGCTCGAGCGCCTCGACAAAGGACCGCCCGGCCGGCGCCCCGCCTTTGATGCCGAAGCTCAAGATGGAGCTGGCGCCCTGGGGGAGCAGCTCCTGGGCGCGGGCGTACCACGGCGACGACGGGAGGCCCGGGTACTTGACCCAGCTCACGTCGTCGCGGGCCTCGAGCCAGTTGGCCACGGCGACGGCGTTGGCCACGTGGCGTTCCATGCGCAGGCTGAGGGTCTCGAGGCCCTGGAGCAACAGGAAAGCGGTGAAGGGGGCGATAGCGGGCCCCAGGTCGCGCAGGAACTGGACGCGCGCCTTGGCTATGTAGGCGCCGGGGCCGAGCGCTTCCCAGTACTTGAGGCCGTGATAGCTCGGGTCGGGCTCGATGAAGGAGGGGTGGCGGCCGCTGGCGCCGAAGTCGAAGGCCCCGCCGTCCACGATGATGCCCCCGATGGCCGTGCCGTGGCCCCCGATGAACTTGGTGGCCGAGTGCACCACGATGTCGGCCCCATGCTCTAGGGGACGCAGGAGGTAGGGGCTGGCCAGGGTGTTGTCGACGATGAGGGGCAGGGCGTGAGCGTGGGCGACGCCGGCCACCCCGGCGATGTCGAGCACGTCGCCCCTGGGGTTCCCGATCGTCTCGGCGTAAAAGGCACGGGTGTTGGGCTTTACCGCCGCCGCCCACTGCCCGAGGTCGTCGGGGTCCTCGACGAAGGACACCTCGATGCCCAGTTTGGGCAGCGTGTAGTGGAACAGGTTGTACGTGCCCCCGTACAGGGAGGGCGACGATACGAGGTGGTCGCCGCACTGGGCCAGCGTGAGTATGGCCAGGGTCTCGGCCGCCTGGCCGCTGGCCAGGGCCAGGGCGCCGACGCCACCCTCTAGCGAGGCCATCCTTTCCTCGAGCACCTGCTGGGTCGGGTTCATTATGCGGGTGTAGATGTTGCCCGGCTCTCCCAGCGCGAACAGGGCGGCGGCGTGGTCGGTGTCGCGGAAGACGTAGCTGGTCGTCTGGTAGATGGGCACGGCGCGCGCCCCCGTCGTGGGGTCAGGCGTGGCACCTGCGTGGATCTGGCGGGTCTCGAAGCCTTGGGCCTGGCTCACGGTGCTCCTTTGGGCAGGAAGACGATGTCGTCTGGTCCCCTCAAATTTACTAAATATGATGGCAGCGATCAAGATTGACCGGCGAAGGTCGCCGCCGAGGACGGGCCCGCAGACGTGGCCACCTACAACGACGCTGACGCTGTGCCCCGCTCTCTTTTTCGGGCGTCGGCTATTAGGGGTCTCTAGGCCCGGTCAGCAGGGGCCATCCGGCCCATGAGCTCGGCCACGTCGACGAAGGCGAAGCCGACGGCGCTATCGGAAAACCCGTACGGGAGGACCAGAGTTTCACCGTGGAGGAGCGCGCCGCAAGAGTAGAGGACGTTTGGGACGTAACCCTCGCGCTCTTCGTGGTCGGCCACGGCCAGCGGGCCCACGAGCGTCCCGATCACGCGGCGGGGGTCATCGAGGTCGAGCAATACGGCGCCGATGGCGTAGGCGCGCATCGGGCCTACGCCGTGAGTCAGGACAAGCCAGCCCTCGGGTGTTTCCAGCGGCGAGCCACAATTACCCACCTGGACCAGGTCCCAGGGTTGGGAGGAGAGGTCGAGGGTGGTGGCTTGGGCCCACTCGCTACCATCGTCGGACACCGTGACGGCCAGCCGCTCGCGGTCCCAGCGCGACAAAGCCAGCCAGCGCCCACCCACCTTGCGCGGGAACAGGGCCATGCCCTTATTGGTGGCGTACGGTCCCGAGAGCTGGGAGACGACGAAGCTACGGAAGTCGGTGGTCGAAAGTTGTTGCGGGGCGACCAGAGATCCGTCGAAGGCCGTGTAGGTGGCTTGGTAGGTGACGGAGCCGTCGTCGTCCACGAAACGTACGAAGCGAGCGTCCTCCATGCCGTGGAGCTCGCTCGGGCCGTGGGGCCACAGCACCCGCTCGGAGATAGTCGTACGGGCCGGGAAGCCGACCGTGTAGTTGTTGGCGGCCACCCAGCGGATCCGCTCAACTGCGTTCCTCACCGCCTCCCTGGACAGGAGGTCGCGGTGTAGCTCGGCGATGGCGGCATCCAGCTCGGCGGCCCCGAAATGAGCACCGAGGCGGTCTAGGACGAGGGCGGCGGCGCTGTTGTCACAGCCGTTTTCGCCCAATTTGGCGTGGAAGAGGCGCCGTTCGTAGGGACCGGGCGAAACCCGGCCTCGTTCCAGGAACGCACCCGGTTCGTCGAGACGGACGCCGCCGCCGGCGGCGTCGATGATGCCGGTGCGGAACTCGATCGACGAGACGTGGCCTTCCCCTAGGGCCCGCAAGCTCATGACGAAACGTGTCTCACCTAGGCCCAGGCCCCGCTGGTCGGGGTGGGCCACCAGGGACGGGTTGCACAAAGCGGCGGCTTCGACCGACACTTCCCGGGTGAAATAGGCGCCGATCAGCAGCGCCCTTTCTTCGGGCATGTCGTCGTTTTTCCCCAAATGGTGGGCGGCCAGCGCGAAGTGGCTTTTCCACGTTGCCTCCAGTTCCCGGTGGCGATGGGAAAAGCGCCGCCTCACGTCGGCGAGCGTGGCCGTCACGGCGGAGTCGTCCATGGCTAGGATGCGCTCGGTGACTGAGGCGGCGCGTGAGTCTCCTCCGGGCATCTCCTGGCCGGGGACGAACGGCACGGTGATCACCCGTCGAGGATCGGGACGAAGCCGCAGAGGAGCCCGGGTCACCATCTGACCGGCCCGTTCGTCGACGCTCACCGGCCCGCCCCCACCAGGCTGCGTCCGTGCTGAAGGGTCGAGATCAATGAGAGCGTGGACTCTGCGCCCTGGTTGAGGTTGGGCCCATCGGCGCGCAGGCCGTCGTAACCGCCCCCGCTGCACGGGTCCCACATAGGAGCCTGGGCGTCGTTGTCGCCGAGGAACCAGGCGACAGCACTGGCGACCCCGGCTGCCCACCGGTCATCGCCGGTGAGCGCGGCGGCCCGGGAGCAGGCATCGGCCAGCGCGGCGACCTCGATGGGCTGCTGGTCGAAGCCGGGACGCGGGTCGTCGGGCCCGCAGCCTCCTACTGGTGCCACCGATAGATGACCGCCGGCGGTCTCGTGGTCGAGGAGCCACCCCAGAAGGTGCAGGCCGTGGTGCACCAGCTCAGGCCGGTCCAGCCCGGCGCCGGCCACGATCAATGCTTCGGGAAGGGCGGCGTTGGCATAGGACAGGCGCGGTTCGGGCCAGGACCAAGATGTGCTGGTGGCGCCGATGCCCACCACCCCGACTGTGCCGGCCAGCAGGTCAAGAGCACCGCCATGGCCGGGATAGGCGGCCAGGATCTCGTGCGCCCCCAGGGCGGCGAACGCCATGGCCCGGGGCGACCTTGAACGTTGTCGGGCGCCGCGCTCGAAATGGCCGAGGGCGACCTGGCGCACCAACTCATTGGGGCTCCGAGCGGCGGCCGTACCCAAACCCCAAAGGCTGCGGCCCCAGGCGTCGCCGACCTCGTAAGGACCTTGCCACTGGCCCCGCCTGTCGCGGCGGTTACGGCAATCACCGCGGGCGCTCTGGGCTTCGGCCACGAACCGCAGAGCCTGGCGGGCGAGGTCGCTCACCAGCCGGCTGGGACTGGGCTGGCGGGTCGTGACGACCAGGACCCGGGCCATGTCATCGGTGCAGTAGCCGTGTTCTGGGCGTGGAGCGGTGCCGTCGGCGTGCTCGTACGTGCCGTACTGGTCCGTCATGCGCGCCACGTGCTCGAAGCTCGGCTCGGGGGTCACGCCGGCACGGCTTGGGAGTCGGCGAAGAGGTTGTCGGTGAGAGCGGCGTACTGGTGGGCCACCGCCGGCCATCCGAAGTCGGGAGCCAGGCGAGCCGCCTCGCGCGCCATCGACGTGGCCACTCCGGGCTCGGTAAGCACGCGGCGTAATGCCGCACCGAGGGCGGTGGCGTCCCGGTGGGGGACGACGATCCCCGCGCCGCTCGCCAACAGCTCCACGGCGTGGGGGAACGCGGTCGCCACGACGGGCCGGCCGGCCGCCAGGGCGTCGACGAGCACGCCGGAGGTGACCTGGTCCTGCGAGTCGTAGGGCAGGACGACGACGGTGGCGTCCTGCACCAAGCGGGTGAGCGAGGGCAGGTCCCGGTAGGTCGAGTCGAAGCTCACCGACGGGGCCACTCCCTTGGCCCAACTCCGTGCCAACAGCATCTCCCGGTAGGCTTCGCCCTCCGATGCGATGACCTTGGGGTGCGTGCGACCGGCGACCACGTAATGCGGCCGGGGGCGCAGGTCTCTCAGGTCCGCCATGGCGTCGATGGCCCACTCGATCCCTTTGCCCCGGCCCAGCAGGCCCCAGGTGAGCAGCACGGGACGGCCGGAGCGGTCGGGGAAGTGACCGGGAGAGGCCAGCGTGGCGCCGTGAGGGATCATCGTGACTTTGGAGGCGTCGACGTTGAAGCGGCTGCACAAGCGCTGACGAGCCGTCTCCGCCATCACCACCACGGCACTGGCCGACTCGCAGATGTCCTCCAGCACCTGCCTTTGGTGCTCGGTAGGGTCGAGCAAGACCGTGTGGGCGACGACGATGGCAGGCACAGTCAGGGAGCGCAGGATGTCGAGGATCTCGTCGCCGTCGGTGCCGCCGTACAGGCCGTACTCGTGCTGCACGATGACCGTGCCGCAACCGTTCAGGGCGGTGGTGGCCTCCCTCACCGAGGCGGGCACGCCGTTTTGCATCTCGGCCATCACTCTTGGGTCGGACGACGTAGCCCCGTCCGCCACCCGTACCACGCCCACGTCAGCGCCGTTCGCCTCCAGGCCGAGGGCCAGGGCGGCACTGAAGGTGGCCAGGCCGCACGGTGTGGGCGGGTAGGTGCTCAGTAACCCGTAGGTGCGCCTGGCGACCGGGCGCGCCGAAATAGGCAGAAAAGACCTTGAAACTACGTTCACGCGCCCACTCCTCAATGTAGCTCGGCCGAGGTGTCGAACCTTGCCCGACGGCGGCTGCCGTCCAGCCCAAGCTAGGGCCCAAGCTAGGGCTCTACCGAGAGGGTTAAAGACACACTACCAGTAAGCGATCCCGTTGCGGCGCCTTCGAAACTCTCGCTTTGATGGTTGTGTCCCAGGCTGCCCTGAAGGCTCTTCTGACCACAGCCGCGCCCTAGACAGCGAGGCGCCTTATTAGCGGTAGGCTCGCAGAGCCTCGCTCACGTCCGGGCATTCCGGCCCGACGCCAAGCCGGCAGATCGGGGGGTCCCATGGGATCTCCATCAGCCATGCCCATCGCCTCTCCTGCCACCGACATAACCCGTCCCGATGACGGCGCCGGACCGTCCCCGGCTACCGACCCACTAGAGGGTTTCGGCCCCCTCCTGGCGGCGGTGGCACAAAAGGACCGGGATTCGGACGAGCTCACGGCCGGTCGGTTGGAAGCCGGCCAGAAGTTCTTGGAAGACTTCACTGCGGCCTGCGCCACCGAGGTGCACCCGGCGATGGACGCCGTGCTCGAGCGGCTCCGCCAGCTTGGCGGCGGCGGCCTGGTCGAGGAGCACCCGGGTGGCGAGGCGCGTTTCCCCAGCCCACGACTGACCCTATGGATTTCGCTAAAAGGCGAGATGGAGGGGGAGCCTCGCCCGGACCGCTACCCCTACCTGCAACTCGAAGCCGATGTCGAAAGGCGCAAGGTCCAGGTCGACGAAGGTGATATGTGGCGTGGTGCCGGGGGGCACAGTAGCGGTCGAGCGGGGGCCTGGGACGTAGCTGAGCTCACGCGCGACCGTATAACAAGGGAGTTGCTGGCCATCGTCGGCCGGGCTGCTGGGTAATCATCGGCCGAGCTGCTCAGGCCAGAGGCACCCGGTCCAGCGCGGACGCAGGCAGGGCGCCGCCGATAATAGCCTCAGCCACGTCGACCAGCCGCAGGTTGTGGTTGCGGGCATGCCTGCGCAAGGCGGAGAAGGCCTGCTCCATGTTGAGGTTTTCTCTTTCGGCAACCATCCCTTTGGCTTGCTCGAGGACGATGCGGCTGTTGAGAGCGTGCTCGAGCTGTTGGTTGACGACCTGGGCTCCGAGCGCGGCCCGGTGCTGGAGGATGGCGATGGTGGCGACATCAGCCAGGGCCTGGGCGGCGTCCACCTCGGCCTCTCGCATTTCTCCCGGCTCGACGTGGAACAAGTTGAGGGCGCCGATGACGGTGCCTCGCAGCCGCATCGGCAAGGCGTGCACGGACCGGAAGCCGGCGGCGATCGCTTCAGGGGCGAACAGGGGCCAACGACCGTTGACGCTGGCGAGGTCCTGGTTCATGACCGGCCTGCCGCTGAGGTAGCAATCGAGGCAAGGGCCCTCGTGGGACTGCAGCTCGAACAGCTCCAAGATCCGCAATGCCTCGCTGGAGGAGGCCATCACCCGCAGGTCGGCGTCAGCTGAGACCACCATGAGACCGGCGGCGGAGACCTCGAGAACTTCCACGCAACGGTCGGCGAGGCGCGTTAGCAGCTCGACCACATCGAAGTCGGCCACGAGCGTGTCAGCCAGCTCCACCAGCGTCCTGGCCAACAGCCCTTCTTTGCGCATCGGACCTCCTATCAGGTCGGCCTCGGCCAGGTCGGCCCTGTCTGGCTCACCAGAGCTCGCCTGGCAACATCGTAGGGCTCCCGTACCGGACGGGCCGGCCAGAGCCGGTCAATTGGGGCCGGCGGCCCCCCATTCCGCCGATGGTGGCGCTATTTTCACGGCCCGGTGCGACAACACCAGCTCTCGCTCCGGGGCAGGTCCGGGGCTGCCTGTGATGATGGCGAGCTCGGCCCCGTCGATCGTCTCGCGGTCGAGCAGGAGCTCTATCACCCGGTCGAGGGTGCCCCGATGATCTGTGAGCACCTTCGTCGCCCTGACCTCGGCGTCGCGCAACAGTGCCGCCACCTCCTGGTCGATGGCGCGCTGCGTCTCTTCGGCATAAGGGCGGCCGGCGAAGGGGTTATCGCGGCTCGGCCCCTCCGGCCCGTACCCGATCGGGCCGACTTCGCTGGAGAACCCCCACTCCCGGACCATGCGCGTGGCCAGGTCAGTCGCGCCGGCGAGGTCGTTGGACGCTCCCGTTGAGGGCTCGCCAATGACGAGGATCTCGGCCGCCCGGCCGCCGAGGCGTACGGCGAGCGAGTCGGTGAGGTAGCTCTGGGGGTACAGGTGGCGCTCGGAGATGGGTAACTGCTCCGTCACCCCGAGCGCCGCGCCCCGGGGCAGGATGGTGACCTTGGCCACCGGGTCAGCATGCTCGGACAGGGCGGCGACCAGAGCGTGACCGGCCTCGTGGACGGCGACAGAGTGCTTCTCCTCGGGCAGCAGCGCGTTAGAAGCGTCACGGCGGCCGATCAAGAGGCGGTCTCGAGCCGCATCGAAGTCTGCCGCCGTGAGGATGTTCCGCCGGGCCCGGACGGCGTTGATGGCCGCCTCGTTCACGAGGTTGGCGAGATCGGCCCCCGAGAACCCCGGTGTGCCCCGGGACACCGCGTCCAGGTCCACGTCGCGGGCGAGCTTCTTGCCCCGACCGTGTATGCCGAGAATGGCCATGCGCTCGACCTGGTTAGGGAGCGGGATCTCCACCGTCCGGTCGAAGCGCCCGGGCCGCAACAGGGCTGAGTCGAGGATCTCGGCTCTGTTGGTGGCCGCAATGACGACCACGCTGGCGCCGGGCTCGAAGCCGTCCATGTCCGATAGCAACTGGTTGAGCGTCTGTTCGCGCTCGTCATTGGACCCGAACCCACCCGGGCCGCGCCGGCCCCCGATGGCGTCGATCTCGTCGATGAAGATGATGGCGGGGGAACGCTTGCGGGCGTCAGCGAAAAGGTCCCTTACTCTCGAGGCTCCTACGCCGACGAACATCTCCACGAAGCTCGACCCGGACAGGGCGAAAAACGGCACCCCCGCTTCGCCGGCAACGGCCCTCGCCATGAGCGTTTTGCCGGTGCCCGGAGGGCCGACCATAAGCACCCCTTTGGGGCCGACCGCACCCGCCGCGGCATAGCGCTGGGGGTACTTGAGGAAGTCCACCACTTCCATGACCTCGGCTTTGGAGCCCTCGTAGCCAGCGATGTCGGCGAAGCGCGTCGTCGGTTTTTCCTCGTCGTACACCTTGGCCTTGGAACGCCCGATACCCATGATCCCGCCCAGCCCTCCGCCCATCTGCTTGCGGCTGCGCCGAACGAACCAGACCAAGAGGCCGACGATCAGGAGTACCGGCAGCAGGTCTTCGACCACGCCCAGGAGCGATGTCGTGCTCGGGTTGGTCCCCGTCACCTGGACCTTGTGGTCGAGGAGAAGGGGACTAAGACCGGTGTCGTCGAGGGCAGTGGGGATCTGCGAAGTGTAAGCCTCGCCGTCGTCGAGCTTGCCGCTGACCGCGCCCGCCGAGCTGACCGCGGCCGTCGAGACCTTGTTGGCTGATACCTCGTTCACGAAGCCGGTGTAGGTGAAGTTCTTAGTCGTTGCCGGCTTGACGTCGGCGTGGAAAAACAGGACAACGGCGAAGAGGCAGCCGAAGGCCAGCACCCATGACATCCAGCGCGGCGGTGGGGTCGGGGCCTTGGCCGGAGGCCGGCTGTTGGGCGGTCGGTCCTGCCGCCGGTCAGGGTCCTCCACGAAAGGCCGCCCTCCTCACGCGGTCTCTGCCAGGGCGGCACTTACGGCTTGGGCCCTCGGCGCGTCGACCGGGCCGAGGCGAGCGGGGCGGGGCTCGGGCACCGTGGTAGACGGGGCGGGCTGCGCATCGGAGCGCGGGGCCGCGGGTACCGCTACCCACGAGCTGAGCGCGGTCCCCGTTACGTCACCCGTCGTCTCGGCGCTGCGGCCGAGGAGGTCGTTCAGGCCGCACGCGTCTATGACGCGCCTGGCCGAGGCCGATGCAGACCGCACTGTCAATGAGGCTGCCCGCTGGCCGAGGAACTCCCGGGCCCGGACGATGGTCCACAGCGTCGACGCGGCTATGAGCTCGACCTCGCTCATGTCGAGGACGATCGAAGCGCTGCCGAGGGCTATGGCGCGCGCCAGTGTGAGGGACAGCTCTCTGTCAGTTGAAGCGTCGTGCGCCCCCCAAAGCCACACGACGATGGGGCCAGCCTCGGTCCCCCCTCGGCTCAGGGAAGGTCCATCGGAAGCTGCGTAGAAACAAGACCTGACCTGGGCCACGGCGTTCTCCTACCTCAGGCACTGCGAATGCCGCGTTACCAGGGTCTGGAGTAGCGCCCCCAGCCGTTCCTTACCGGCCCGACACGTCGGGGCTTTTGCCGCGTCCTAATTACCGTACACCTTTTTGGGGCTCGTCCGGTTGCCGGGGGCGCTTTAGAGGTCTACCCAGGTCGACGGGCGGGTAGGACCGGGCTGTGGATATCCTCGGGCGCGCCGGAGGGGCCATAGAGGAAACCCTGAGCACGATCGCAGCCGAGGTCTATGAGGACCTGGCGCTGGCTAGGGACTTCCACGCCCTCGGCGACGACGGTCAGGTCGAGCGCATGCGACAGCACGATGATGGCGCCGACGATCGCCCGCACTTTCGGGTCGGTAACCAGGTCGTCGATGAACGACTTGTCGATCTTGACGAAATCGAGCGGGAACTGGCGCAGGTAAGCGAGCGAAGAGTAGCGCGTGCCGAAGTCGTCCAGACCTACGTTGACGCCGAGGTCCCGCAAGGCCCGAAGCCCGGTCATGGCCGAATTAGAAGCCTCCATCAGCACCTGTTCGGTGACTTCTATCATCAGGTCGCCCGGTGGTACGCCGTGGGCCTTGAGCTGGTCGAGGACGGCTTGACGGAACTCGCTGTCAGCCAGGTGGCGGGCCGTGACGTTGATGGCGACACCGCCGAACCCCGGCCCTAACCGGGCGCGCCAAGTCGAGGCTTGTTTCACAGCGTCGTTGAGCACCACCTTGTCGATCGTGACTAGCAGACCGGTCTCCTCGGCCACGCCCAGGAACGAGCCCGGCAACCGTAGCCCATGGTCAAGGTCACGTATGCGCACCAGGGCTTCGGCGCCGACGGGGTGGCCGCTCATTATGTCGACCATCGGCTGGTACTCCACCACGACGCGGCCGTCGTCAAGGGCGTGCCGCACCATACGTTCAGTGACCAGGCGGTCGACGGCGGTGGTGCGTAGTTCCTCGTCAAATATGGCCGCCCGGTCCCGTCCCAAGTCCTTCGCCCGGTACAGGGCCAGGTCCGCCTCGGCCAGCAGTTCGCCGAGGTTGCGCTGGCTGTCGGCGGTGCAGGCCACGCCTATGCTCATTGTGCAGCTGAACTCTTCACCGTCGAGAGCGAACGGTCTACGGCCGTCTTCGATTATCCGGTTGGCCAGGGTTAGGGCCGCGGCCTCGTCGCTGACCCCCTCGGCCACGAGCACGAACTCGTCGCCTCCGAGGCGGGCCAGGGTGTCGGCGGGACGGAGATGGTGGGCGAGGCGCTCGGCCATCTTCAACAGCACGTCGTCCCCGACGTTGTGGCCGAGCGAGTCGTTGATGACCTTGAAGCGGTCGAGATCCAGGTAGAGCACCGCCAGTACGCCTCCGGGGCTGCGGCCCAGCCGTCGCAGGGCTTGGCGCAGCCGGTCCATGAGCACGGTCCGGTTCGCCACCCCGGTCAAGGGGTCGGTCGTGGCCCGCCGTTCCAGTGCCGCGGTGATCTTCTGGCGTTGGGTGATATCGCGCACCGTGCGCACCACCAGGTCGCCGCCGCCGGTCCGGCTTCGCCGTGAGGTCGCCTCGACCCAGCGGTAGGAACCATCTCTGCACCGGACGCGGTAGCTCGTGGTCACGGGCTCTACCAAGGCCCGACCCGAGCGGCCCCCGAGTAGTGCCACGGTGTCATCTGGGTGAACGAGATCGTCTTCGCACAGTCCCACCGACGAGTCCCGCGCCCAGCCGAACGCCAGCTCGGAAGCGGTCGAACAATAGAGGTACCGGCCGCCCAAGTCCGCCACCGTCGTCACGTCGCCCACGGTGGCGACAAGCTGGGCGTAGTTAGGGCTTAAGGCCTCACCAGGCTCGTTGTCTGGAGGTTGGCTCTCCATGCACAGTCACTTCCCGGCGAGGGCCGACCAGAGATCTGACGGGGCACTGTCTGACCGCAGAAGTCCTTAGACCCACTAACCTCTAGGCATCCTACCAGAGCGGCACGCATAGCGTTGGCTCACCTACGCAGCGAGATGCTTCTCGTCCCAGGAGACCAGTGCCCGCGCCGCGCTCCCGAGGTCCGCAAGGTAGCCGCGCTCTGCCTGTGCGCCGCGGCGTTCGTCGCCCAGGGGCCGGTCGGTGCGGCCGGCGCGCAGACGGGGACAACACCGACTTTCGTCCTGCAATGGTCGGCCGGCCCGTTCACCCAGGACAAGGGCAACCCGATCGCCGAGTCCTCGCCCATGGTCGCCACCCTCGACGCGGCGGGCCCGGCCGTGGTGGTCGGGGACCGGTCCGGCTACGTCTATGCGTACCACCTGGCCGACGGCTCGGCCGTGACGGGCTGGCCCGTCTTCGATGGCGGGGCGGCGATCGACTCGACCCCCTCGGTGGCAACGTTGAGCGGGAGCAGCCTTGACTCGCTTTTCGTGGGCACCGGCGACGCTCAGGACCCCGCCGTCGGCGCCTACCTGGCCTACGGGCCCAGCGGTCAGGCGTTCTGGCGCGCCAATGTCAGCGACCCGGTGGGCGACCCGCACCCTTCGTACGCCGTCCAGGCGTCCCTCACCGTTGCCAACCTGGAGGGCGGAACGGACGTCTTCGCTGGTTCCTTGGACCAGTACTCCTTCGCGCTCGACGCCTCATCGGGATCGGTCCTGTCCGGGTGGCCATTTTTCAGCGCCGACAGCATCTTTTCTACCGCGGCCGTCGCCGACCTCTACGGGGACGGCCAGCAGGAGCTGGTGGTGGGCGGGGCCTCTTCGGCTGGCCTCGCCATGGGCCAGGCCTACTCCCAGGGCGGCCACGTCCGGGTGATCGGCCCCGAGGGCGCGCTCATGTACGACTACGACACGACGCAGGAGGTCGACTCCTCGCCCGCAGTCGGTGGGTTCCTGGCCGGCGGGGCGGTGGGTATCGCGGTTGGTACCGGCTCGTACTACAAGACGGCGAGCGACACAGACACCGTAAAGGCCTTTACGTCCCGTCTCGTCCCGGTCTGGTCCGAGACCCTCGACGGGCTCACGTCGTCGAGCCCTGCGCTGGCCGACGTGGAAGGCAACGGGCAGCTCGAGGTGGTGGAGGGCACGGACACCGGCGCCTCGGGTTCGGTCTGGGTGCTGGACGGGGCCACCGGCGCGCCCATATGGCACACGGGGCTGGTGGGCCGGGTGATCGGCTCGGTCGTGGCCGCCGACCTCACCGGCGCCGGTTACCAGGACCTCCTAGTGCCGACCATCCACGGTGTGGAGGTGCTGGACGGCCGGAGCGGGGCCGAGGTGACGGTCCTGGGCCCCGCGTTCGGGTTCCAGAACGCGCCCCTGGTCACCGACGACCCGAACGGCACGGTCGGGGTCACCATCGCGGGCTACAACGGCAACAACGAGGGCGTCATCCAGCACTACGAGATCCCGGGGTCAGACGGGGCCGCGGCCGTCGGGCCGGGCGCCTGGCCGATGTTCCACCATGACCCCGCCTTGAGCGGGGCGTCTTCGGTCCTGCCTGACGCGGGCACTGTCACCCCGACCGGGCTGGTGGCTCAGGGCGGCACTGCGCAAGTCTCGCTGTCATGGACGGCGCCCGCGGGGCCGGGGGCGGCGCCCCCTACGGGCTACAACCTGTACGAGGGCACCCGGCCGGGCCAGATGCCGGCCACGCCGGTCAACGGGGCCACCCCTATAACTGGGACCAGCTTCGCTGTCACAGGCTTGGCCGCAGGCACGAAGTACTACTTCGAAGCTACCGCGCTCAGCTCCGCGGGCGAAGGCGCCCCCTCGGACCAGGCCAGCGCCACGACCACAGGCCCGCCGGGCGCTCCCGCCGGGCTGCTGGCGGCCGGGGGCAACGGCCAGGTGTTGCTGTCCTGGGCGCCGCCGCTCGCCAACGGCGGGTCGCCGGTCACCGGCTACAACGTGTACATGTCGACCGCGCCCGGCTCCCGGGGGACGGAGCTCACTACCGTGACCGCCACCAGCTACACCGCCACCGGCCTGTCGAACGGGACCAAGTACTACTTCCGGGTCACCGCGGTCAACGCCCTGGGAGAGGGGCCGGCGTCGGCCCAGGTCTCGGTCGTACCGGGGATGACAACGGCTCCGCCGCCTCCCCCGATCTCTCCGCCGAGTGCCCCGTTCGCCTTGACGGTGGGGGTGGCCAGCGCACAGGTGTCACTTTCGTGGACCGCTCCCTCCACCACCGGCGGGTCGCCGGTCAAGTCTTACAACGTGTACATGTCGACGCTCCCCGGGGCGGGGGGAGAGAAGATCGCTTCGGTGACGGCCACTAGTTACACGGCTACGGGCCTGACCAACGGGACGGCTTACTACTTCGAGGTGACGGCCGTAAATGCAGCCGGTGAAGGTCCTGCCTCGGCCCAGGTCTTGGCCACACCGGTCGCACCGGCCGGTTACCGCGTCGTCGTGGCCAATGGCGAAGTGCTCTCCTTCGGCCAGCTGAGCTCGTACCAGGTGCCGCGCCCGGGATCCGCGGTGGTGGGCGTGGCCTCGACGCCAGATGACTACGGCTACTGGCTGGCGCTTAAAGGG
>JBEKNX010000077.1:0-13802 GCA_049522375.1 Acidimicrobiales bacterium
CCGCGTACCCCTGCGCCCCGACGGTGGGCACGACCTGGAGGCCATGGCCAGAGCATCTGCGGGCGCTTCGGTGGTCTGGTTGCCGTCCCCGCACAACCCCACTGGCGTCGCCTGCGACCCGGCCGAGCTGGGCCACTTCTTGGCTCAGGTGCCTGAAGACTGCCTGGTCGTGCTGGACGAGGCTTACCGGGCTTTCAGCGGCACCGAAGTGCGTCCCGATGTCCTGGGCCTCCTCGCCTCTCACCCCAACTTGTTGGTGCAGCGCACCCTGTCCAAGGACTGGGCGCTGGCCGGTCTGCGGGTCGGGTACGGGCTGGCATCGACCGCCCTGGTGGACGCACTTACCCGCGCCCGGCCCCCATTCAGTGTGAACTCTCTGGCGCTGGCGGCCATCCAGGCGGGCGCCGCCAGCGAAGACTGGCGGGCCATTTCGGTGGCCCTGGTCTGCCGGGAGCGAGCGCGGCTGGAACGCGCTCTCGGCTCCTTGGGGGTCGAGTATTTCCCCAGCCAGGCCAACTTCGTCACGGCCCGGCTGGACCTCGAGCGGCTCGGCCCCGCCCTGGCCGCGTCCGGGACGGTCGTCCGCTCCGGTGCTGACCTTGGGATCCCCGGTTGGGTGCGCATCTCGATCGGATGGCCTCCGCAGATGGCGGTGCTGCGTGCCACCCTGTACTCGGTGTGCAAAACCCCCGCCACCTCCGCCACGACGAGGAAGGAAGAATAATGCCGACGACCAACGGTCCTGTACGGTTTATCGGGCACTGGGACAAACTCAGCCAAGGCGACCGCCAGGCCGCCTTGACGAGAGGGCTCGACAAAATATTCGACCCCCAATTACGCCAGGACATCTGCGTCCTCCTGGAGGACGTACGGCTCAACGGCGACTCGGCGGTGGCCCGGGCGTTGAAGAAATACGACGGCTGCGACATCGACCCAGGTCGCTTGCGGGTCAGCGATGAGGAGTTTGCCCGGGCGAGGGCGACGGTGCCCCCGGACCTACTGGCGGCGATCCGCGACGGCATCGACCATGTGCGTCGGTTCAATGAGCACGTTGTCGCCAGAGGAGACTGGAGCTTCGAAAGCGAACCCGGGCTCACGGTGGGCGAAAAGGTCACTCCTATCGCCAGCGCCGGCCTTTTCGTACCCAGCGGCAAGGCTTCTTACCCGTCCGTCCTGGTCCAGCTGGGCACGCCCGCCGTGGTTGCCGGTGTCCCCAGCATCGCCGTAGTGGTCCCGCCCGTACCCGGGCCCAGTGGCGCCGCCGACCCGGCCGTGCTCGTGGTGGCCGAGGAGCTTGGCATCCGCGACGTGTTCCGGGCCAATGGCCCGGCGGGCATCGCCGCCCTCGCTTTCGGCACCGAGACGGTGCCCAAGGTGCGCAAAATTGTCGGCCCCGGCAGCCCGGCCGTGACTTGTGCCCAGGTCGAGGTGCAGCGTTACGGGACGGTGACTACCATGCTCCTCGGCCCCAGCGAGAGCCTGGTCATTGCCGACGACAGTGCCGATCCCCGGCTCTTGGCGGCGGACCTTTTGAACGAGGCCGAACACGGCCCGGACTCCTCCAGCTGGCTCGTGACCGACAGCGAGGCCCTGATCTCGCAGGCCCAGGTCGAGGTGGCCCGGCAACTGGCCGAGCTGCCCGAGCCCCGGCGCAGCTACGCCGCCCTCGCCCTGGGGACCAATGGTGGCGCGATCCTGGTCAACGACATGGACCAGGCCACGGAAGTAGCCAACGCGTACGCCCCTGAGCATATGCAGATCGCCGTGCGCGACGAGGAAGCGGTGTTGTCCCGGCTGACCGACGCGGGCGAGATCCTGGTCGGCCAGTGGACACCCGTCTCGGCTGCCAACTTCATCATCGGGTGCCCCGCGTCCCTCCCGACGAGCGGGTTTGCCAAGGTGAGCGGAGGCATAACGGCGGAGGCGTTCCGCAAGCGGACAGCGGTCGCCCGCGCCGACGAGCGCTCCCTGGCCCGCATGCGAGGGTCCATAACCGCGTTCACTCAGCACGAGGGCTTTCCGGCACACGAGGCCGCCGTGAGCATCAGGTTCTCTTGAGCGCGGGCTCGGCTCTGGTCCCGGCGCTGCTCAAGAGCGGCGATGCCGAGGCGGCGGCCCGGGAGGTGAGCGCGGCCCTGCGGGACATGTTCGGCCTCGATGTCACGGCTGTTCGGTTCACCCAGGACGAGTACAGCCTCAACTCGGTGAGCGGTCGTGCGCAGGTCGGGGACGGCACGACCTATTTCTTCAAGTTCCACCAGGAGGAGGGTGAGCAGGAGAACGTCACCGAGTACTACCGCGCCCGGCTACTTAGCGACGCCGGCCTGCCGGTCGAGGTTCCCGTTGCCACCTCGAGCCGGCCGGGTGCCCAGATGGCCCTGTACCAGTTGCGCGCCGAGCCCCGCATGGCCGATGTCTGTGCCCAGCTCGAGCGCGTGGACGGAGCGGGGGCCGCGCTTGGCGCGTCACTGCTGGCCGCCCGCCGGGAACTGGACGCCAGCACCGCCAGGGTGCTCCTGGAGACGATGAGGGCACCGGTGGCGAGCTCGACGTCTGCCTCCATCCATCAGCTCTTCTATCACCGGTTGGCGGACGGACGGGGGCGGTTCCCCGGTGCTCGCTATCTGCGGTACTACCTCGCCGACCCGATGTTCGTGTCGGTGGCCGCCAAACGCTGGAGGGTGAACGGCATCGAGTACCGGTCCTCGCTGTCGGCCCTGGCCGAGCAGGCCGCCCAGCTGCTGGTGCCCGCTTCCCTGGCGGCATTGCCCGTGGTCACCGCTCATGGCGACGATCACCACGGCAACGTCTGGGCCCTCGAAGGCGCCGGCGGCCCGGCTCTGCGCCTCTTCGACCCGGCCTTTGCCGGGGCGGATCTCCCCGCACTGCTTGCCCCCGTGAAGGCCACCTTCCATAACGCGCTGGCCCACCCCTTCTGGCTGTACCACCCGGACGAGACCTCGGCGCGCTTCTGCATCGAGAGCTCCGTCACCGCCGACGTCGTCGAGGTGTCCGACGACGCCCAGCTCTCCCAACTGCGGCGGGAGGTGCTCGACAGTGCCGCCGAGCTCATCTGGGCGCCGCTACTGGCCGAGATGTCGAGACGGTCCCTGCTGCCGGGCAACTGGCGGGCGATAGTCCGGTCGGCGCTATTTTGCTGCCCGATGCTGGTCACCAACCTGGTCGCCGAGAGCCGGCCGGCACCTGTCCGTGTCCTCGGGCTGGCCCGGGCCGTGGCCGCCGGGAGCGAACCCGTGGACGGCGCCGACGCCGTCTCGTCCTTCCTGGACCGTGTCGCACCATGAAGTTGGCCGAGGTCCGCGAACTCGTCCAGCTGCGCCCGCCCGTGCTGAGCCCGGTGGAGCGGGTGCTGGCCCGCTGCCACTCCGTCGAGGACTTGCGCCAAGCGGCGCGCCGGAAGCTGCCGAGGGCGGTGTTCGACTACGTCGAAGGCGGCGCCGACGCCGAGCACACCATTTCAACCAACCGCGCCGGTTTCGACCGCTGGGCCTTCCAGCCCCGGTCCCTGCGTGACGTCTCCGCCCCCGACCTGTCGGTCGAACTCTTCGGGCAACTTCTGGCGGCCCCACTGGGCCTGGCCCCCACCGGGTACACCCGCATGATGCACCCCTCGGGCGAGACGGCGGTGGCGCAGGCCAGCGCGGTACGGGCGTTGCCCTACTGTCTTTCCACCGTCGGCACCACCTCGATCGAAGACCTGGCTGCCACGGGCCACCCCCGCTTGTGGTTCCAGCTCTACGTGCTGAAGGACCGGGGCCACACGAGGTCCCTTTTGGAGCGGGCCGCCGCCGCCGGCTACGAGGCGCTCGAGGTCTCGGTGGACACCGCGGTGCCGGGCAACCGGGCCCGGGACGTACGCAACGGGCTGACCATCCCGCCCCAGTTGAGCGCCAGGACCATCATCGACATCGGCCTGCACCCGGGCTACTGGGCCGGCATGCTGGCCAGCCCGATGCTCAGCTTCGCCAACCTCGTGGGCGGGCCGGACGAAGCCGGCGGCGCCATGCCCCGGGGCTCGCGGCACCGGACGGTGGAGGACATGACAGCCATGTTCGACCCGTCGCTCGATTGGGACGACCTGGACCGCTTGCGCGGGTGGTGGCGCGGGCCGATGTTGATCAAGGGGCCGATCAGCCCTGCAGACGCCGTCCGCGCCATAGGCGCGGGCATTGACGGCGTCCACCTGTCCAACCACGGCGGCCGCCAACTGGACCGCACGGTGGCGACGATCGACTTGGTCCGGCCGGTGCGAGAGGCGGTGCAGGACAAAGCGGTGATCGTGGTCGATTCGGGTGTGCGCCATGGGGCCGATGTCGCCGTCGCTCTCGCCCGGGGCGCAGATATATGCATGGTCGGGCGCCCTTACCTCTACGGCCTGGCCGCCGCGGGTACCGCCGGTGCCCGACGCGCCATCGACATGTTGGTCGAACAGTTCCGCCGCACGTTGCAGCTGTTGGGAGTGACTTCGGTGCCCGAGCTGCGCCAGCACGCCGACACCCTCGTCGTCAGCCAGCGGGACATCGGAGCCGGCGCGGCGCGCTCGGCGCAGGAGCGGCGATGACCTCTTCGGGAGCGGCTATGACGGGTGCGCCAAGCCCGAGTACACCGGCCGGCCCTCACGCCGGGCGGTACCCCCGGCGGGCCCTCATATCCGGGGGCACCAGCGGGATCGGGTACGCCTGCGCCGAGCACCTGGTGGGCAAGGGCGACCAGGTCTGGGTGCTGGGGTCGAGCGCGGACGGCGTCTGGTCCGCCCGGGAACGCATCGCCCTGGCCGGCGCATCGGTGTGCGACGTGTCAGTGGAAAGCGAGGTCGAGGCGGCGGTGGCCGAGGCTCGCGCCGCGATGGGCGGCCTCGACGGGGTTTTTGTGAACGCCGGGACCGACGGAGAAGGGTTGCCGGCCACCGAGCTCGACGTGGCGCACTTCCGCCGCGTGCTCGACGTCAACGTCATCGGGGCGTTCCTGGTGGCCCGAGCGGCATTGCGGGGGCTTCCGCGACCCCGGGCCATCGTCTTCAACGCTTCTGTCAATGCCCTGAGACCGGAGCTCAACTTCCTCGATTACAACGCCAGCAAGGCGGCGGTCGTGAGCATGGCCAAGTCACTGGCGCTGGAGACGAGCGCCTCGGGTACTTCGGTGACGGCCCTGTGCCCCGGGTACTTCCCGACCCGCATGACCGCCCCGTACCTGGAGGGCCCGGGCACAAGGGACCAGCTCCTGAGCCGGATCCCCGCCGCCCGCTTCGGCGAGCTGGCCGAGGTCGCTGCTCTGGTGGATTTCCTTCTCAGTCCTGAAGCCGCCTTCATGACCGGCAGCATCGTCAGCATCGACGGGGGGTCGAGCATTTGACTTATCACCCGGTCCGGGCCGAACACGGGCCCCGGTTGTCCTGCAAAGGCTGGCCGCAAGAAGCGGCCTTGCGCATGCTGCACAACAACCTGGACCCCGAGGTGGCGGAGCACCCTGAGGAGCTGGTCGTATACGGCGGGACGGGAAAGGCGGCCCGCGACTGGCCGTCGTTCCGTGCCATCGAGCAGTCGTTGCGGGACCTCGAAGGCGACGAGACGCTCCTGGTGCAATCGGGCCGCCCCGTCGGCATCCTGCGGACCCACGAGTGGGCGCCACGGGTGCTGATCGCAAATTCCAACCTGGTCCCGGACTGGGCCAACTGGGACGAGTTCCGGCGCCTGGAGCAGCTCGGGCTCACCATGTACGGCCAGATGACGGCGGGGTCGTGGATCTACATCGGGACTCAGGGGATCCTGCAGGGCACTTACGAGACGTTTGCCGCCGTGGCCGCCAAGCGGTTCGGAGGTTCGCTGGCCGGGACTTTGACCATCACCTGTGGCGCTGGGGGGATGGGAGGGGCCCAGCCCCTGGCGGTGACCATGAACGGGGGAGCGGTGATCTGCGCCGACGTAGACCCGAGCCGGGTCGAGCGGCGGCTGCAGGGCAATTACCTAGACACCTTGGCCCATAACCTGGACGAAGCGCTGGCTTTGGCCGAAGAGGCTCGTTACCAGGGCCGGGCCCTGTCGGTAGGGCTGATCGGCAACGGGGCCGAGCTCCTCCCCGAGATGGTGCGCCGCAACGTACGAGTGGACGTCGTGACCGACCAGACCTCGGCGCACGATCCCCTCAGCTATGTGCCGGCGGGGATGTCCCTGCGTGACGCGTCCGAGCTCCGCCAGCGGGATCCGGCCGACTACGTCCGACGTTCGCGGGCTTCGATGGCGGCGCACTGCGCGGCCATGGTGGAGTTAATGGACAGAGGTGCCGAGGTCTTCGACTACGGCAACAGCTTGCGGGCCGAGGCTGCCCTGGGCGGGTTCGAGCGAGCCTTCGATTACCCGGGGTTCATACCTGCGTACATCCGCCCCTTGTTCTGCGAGGGCAAGGGCCCGTTCCGCTGGGCGGCCTTGTCGGGCAACCCGGCCGACATCGCCGCCACCGACGATGCCGTCCTGGACATGTTCGGCGACGATGCCCGCCTGGTCCGCTGGGTGACCATGGCCCGCGACCGTGTCCGTTCCCAGGGCCTGCCGGCCCGCATCTGCTGGCTCGGCTACGGGGAGCGGGAAAGGGCGGGCCAACGGTTCAACGACATGGTCGCCTCCGGCGCCGTGGAGGCGCCCATTGTCATCGGCCGTGACCACCTGGACTGCGGGTCGGTCGCTTCCCCTTACCGGGAGACCGAAGCCATGCTCGACGGCTCTGACGCCATCGCCGACTGGCCCTTGCTCAACGCGCTGGTCAACACGGCCAGCGGCGCCTCGTGGGTTTCCATTCACCACGGCGGCGGCGTGGGTATCGGCCGTTCTATCCATGCCGGCCAGGTCACCGTGGCCGACGGCACCGCCCTGGCCGGCCAGAAGCTCCAGCGGGTGCTGGCCAACGACCCGGCCATGGGCATCCTGCGCCACGTGGACGCCGGTTACGAAAGAGCCCGGGAAATCGCCACCGAGCGCGCCGTGCGCATCCCCATGGACGGTCAGGCGTGACGGTCGAACTGGGCACGGACGGTGCGACGGCGGCGGACCTGATCGCGGTGGCCCGCCACCGGGCGCCGGTGAGATTGGGCCGCTCGGCTGTCGGGGCTATGAACGACTCACGGCGCTTCGTCGAGGCCATGGCCGCTGGCCCTGTGCCCGTCTACGGGGTGTCCACCGGTTTCGGGGCGCTGGCGACCCGGCACATCGACCCGGGCTCGAGGGCCCGACTTCAACAGAGCCTTCTGCGCTCACATGCCGCCGGCATGGGCAACGTGGTCGACACGGAGGT
The DNA here is from genome assembly GCA_049522375.1 of Acidimicrobiales bacterium. GTDB lineage: Bacteria > Actinomycetota > Acidimicrobiia > Acidimicrobiales > Palsa-688 > Fen-671. The sequence goes on from JBEKNX010000077.1 coordinate 7,306, forward strand.
CACCCGAGGCCTCATGTTCCTCAGGCTGAGGACCTTGGCCACCGGTCGCACCGGCGCCCGTCCCGTCGTGGCCGAAGCCCTGGCGGGGCTGCTGAACGCGGGGATCACTCCCGTGGTCCGCGAGTACGGCTCTCTCGGCTGCAGTGGCGACCTGGCGCCCTTGGCCCACTGTGCCCTGGCCCTGATCGGTGAGGGCGAAGTACTGGGCGACGACGGGGATCCGACCGCGACAGGCCCGGTCCTCGAAGCGGCCGGTATCGAGCCCATTGCCCTGGAGGCCAAGGAAGGCCTGGCCCTCATCAACGGGACCGACGGCATGCTGGCCATGCTCGTGATGGCGTGCGAAGACCTTGACCACTTGTGCCAGGTCGCCGACGTCACTGCCGCCCTGAGCGTCGAGGCGCTGCTGGGCACGGACCAGGCTTTCCTGCCCGGCCTGCAGCACGACCTGCGTCCTCATCCCGGCCAAGCGGCGAGCGCGGCCAACCTCCTGGCGTTGTTAAAAGGCTCGGCGATCGTCGCCTCCCACCGTAGGGACGACCCCCGGGTGCAGGACGCGTACTCGCTGCGGTGCGCCCCTCAGGTGGCGGGCGCGGTCCGGGACACCGTGGCCCATGCCCGCACGGTGGCGGAGCGTGAGCTCCGCTCGGCCATCGACAACCCGGTCGTGCTCAGCGACGGGACGATAGCGTCCAACGGCAACTTCCACGGCGCCCCCCTGGCGTACGTCCTCGACTTCCTGGCCATTTGCGTCGCCGACCTGGGCTCGATCGCTGAGCGCCGGACAGACCGCCTCCTGGACCCGGCCCGTTCGCACGGCCTGCCCCCGTTCCTCGCCGCCGACCCGGGCGTCGACTCGGGCCTGATGATCGCTCAGTACGCTCAGGCGGCCATGGTTTCTGAGAACAAGCGGCTGGCCAGCCCGGCCAGCGTCGACTCCGTTCCCAGCTCGGCCATGCAGGAGGACCACGTGTCCATGGGCTGGAGCGCCGGGCTGAAGTTGCGTGCCGCCATTGCCAACCTCCGCCGTATCCTCGCCGTCGAGCTGGTGGCGGCGGCTCGCGCCGTCGAGCTGCGCGCCCCCCTGCGGCCATCGCCCGCTTCGGAGGCTGTCATCGCCGAGCTCCGGCGGAGCGTGCCCGGCATCGGCCCCGACCGGTGGCTCTCACCCGAACTCGAGGAGGCGGACCGGCTCATCGCTTCCGGCCGCGTGCTCGACGCCGTCAAACGGGTGGTGGCCTTGCAATGACGGAGTCGGTCACCGTCGAGGACGGCCTGGCCGGGGCGAGCGCCCTGGCCCGGGTGATCGAGGCCCTCGCCTGCTCGTGAGCACCTCAGCCCGGCCGGTGAGCACGACGGTCCCGCCCCTGGGCCGCCCGAAGCGGTACTTTTGCGACCACGCCTGGCTGGGCGGCGCCTCTGCGGAGGCAAACGTGCTCATCTCGACGGCGGGCGAGCGGGTGGCCGCCGTCGACGCCAACGCCGACCGGCCTCTCGACGCCGTGCACCTCCGGGGTTTGACGGTCCCCGGCTTTGCCAACGCCCACTCGCACGCCTTCCATCGGGCGCTGCGCGGTCGTACCCAAGCCGGTCGGGGGACGTTCTGGACCTGGCGGGAGGAGATGTACCGGACGGCGGAGACGCTCACACCGGAGAGTTATTACCGATTGGCCCGGGCTACTTACGCCGAGATGGCGCTGGCGGGGTTCACCGCGGTCGGTGAGTTCCACTACGTTCATCACCACCCGGGAGGGGCTCCGTACGCGGACGCCAACGCCATGGGGAGGGCCCTGGTGGCGGCCGCCGGTGATGCGGGCCTGCGGATCACGCTCATCGACGCCTGCTACCTCGAAAGCGGGCCGGGACGCCCCCCCGTCGGGGTGCAGGTGCGCTTCGCCGATGAGAGCGCTCAAACTTGGGCTGAGCGCGTGGAGGAGCTGGCCGGGCTCGAGCCTGGCGCCGGTGCCCGCCTCGGTGCTGCGGTCCATTCCGTGCGGGCCGTCCCGCCGCAGGGTGCGGAGCTTGTAGCCCGCTTCTCGAGGGCCCACGGGTTGCCGCTGCACTTTCACCTTTCGGAACAAGTCGGGGAGAACGAGGCGGCCCAGGCGGCCTACGGTCTTTCTCCCACCGAACTGCTCGGGAGGGCGGGAGCCCTGACGCCTGCCTCCACCGCCGTCCACGCCACCCATCTGTCGGGTCACGACGAGGTGCTGCTGGCTAGTTCGGGGGCCGGCATCTGCATGTGCCCGACCACTGAACAGGATCTCGGCGACGGTATCGGGCCGGCGCGTCGACTAGCTGTGGCGGGCTTGCCGGTGTGCCTGGGCTCCGACAGCCACGCCGTGATCGACCCGTTCCTGGAAATGCGCAGTCTCGAGTATGACGAACGCCTGGCGAGCGGTGCCCGGGGCCACTGGGCGGCCCACGAACTTCTGGCCGCCGCCACTGCCTCGTCCCACCTGGCCATCGGCTGGCCGGAGGCAGGGCGCATATCCGTGGGAGCTCTGGCGGACCTGGTCACGGTGAACCTGGGCTCGCCCCGCCTGGCCGGGGCGGCCGACGACCGCCTCCTCGAGCTGGCTACCTTCTCCGCCGGCGCCGCCGATGTGACGCACGTTGTGAGCTCGGGGAAAGTCGTGGTGGCCGAAGGACACCACGTCGTGGTGGAAGACGTGGCGGCGGAGCTGCGGTCGTCCATTGCCGCGGTCGTCCCGCCGTGAGGGCCCGTTTGCCATGAGCTCCCTGCTGGTCGACAACATCGGGACGCTGGTGACCAACGACGAGGCCGTCAGCACGGGCCTGACCGGGGTACTCCGCGACGCGGCGTTGGTCGTCGAAGACGGGACCGTAGTCTGGACCGGGCCAGGCTCCAGCTCACCGAGCGGGACCGACGAGCGCGTCGACGCCCAGGGACGCGCCCTGGTCCCGGGCTTTGTCGACAGCCATGCCCACCTGGTTTTCGCCGGCGACCGCTCCGACGAGTTCGTGGCCCGCATGAAGGGCGAGCGCTACGCCGCCGGAGGCATTCTTTCCACCGTGGCCGCCACTCGGGACGCGAGCGCGGCCGTCTTGGAGGCAAACCTCCACAGGCTGGTGGGGGAGGCTCTCGAGTCGGGAACGACGACGATCGAGTGCAAGTCCGGGTACGGCTTGACCCTCGAGGACGAAGCCAAGAGCTTGCTGGTCGCCCGGCGCGGGACCGCAGAGGTGACGTACCTGGGCGCTCACGTTGTGCCTCCCGAGTACTCAGGCCGGTCGGACGACTACGTCCACCTGGTCTGCTCGGAAATGCTCGAGCGGTGTGCACCCCTGGCCAAGTGGGTGGACGTGTTCTGCGACCGGGGAGCGTTCGACGGCGACCAGGCCGCGGCCGTGCTTCGGGCCGGTGCCGCTCAGGGGCTCCAGGCCAGGGTCCACGCCAACCAGCTCGGGCCCGGGCCCGGCGTCGAGGTGGCGGTGGCCGCCGGTGCCGCCTCCGCCGACCACTGCACCCACCTCACCGATGCGGACGTCGAGTTGCTCGCTTCCAGCGCCACGGTGGCCACCCTGCTGCCGGCGGCCGAGTTTTCCACCCGTTCGCCCTACCCGGACGCCCGGCGCTTGCTGGACGCCGGCGCCAAGGTAGCCCTGGCTAGTGACTGCAACCCGGGGTCGAGCTTCACCACCAATATCCCGTTCTGCATTGCGCTGGCCGTCCGCGAGATGCGGATGACGCCGGACGAGGCTCTCTGGTCGGCGACCCGAGGTGGTGCGCTCGCTCTGCGCCGCGACAACATCGGCAAGCTTGCCCCTGGTTGGCGGGCCGATTTCGTACTGCTCGATGCCCCGTCGCACGTACACCTGGCCTACCGGCCCGGCACGCCGATAGTGGCGGGGGTTTGGCACGGCGGGCGGCTCGTGCCTACCCGGGGGAAGGCGGTCCCCGTCGGCGGGGACGTCCCACCAACGAGCCAGTGTTGATGGTCACACACGGCGGGTGGGACCGTGGGGCTCCATGGGGGAGACGACGCTCAGGTAAGGGAAGAAAGCGAGGACCAGCTGTGGCTGAACTGATCGAGCTCATTTCGCCTGACGGAAGAATGGTCGCCGGCATAGACCGAACGACTGGTTCGCTTGTGCTCCTGCGGTCGGGCGAACGTGGCTGGCCAGCGCTCGACCAAGCACGAGCGGCGCGGCCGTTCGATTTTCTGATCCCCCTGCCCGAGCGCCGGCGTAACCGTACTCGAGACGTGGCCCAGGGCCCGCCCCAGGTGGTCGAGCTGGATGACGGCGCCGCGGTGGAACTGCGATGGGAACGCGTCGCCACCGGAGCTGAGGCTGTGCACGACGTCTCTGTCGTGGCCAACTACAGCCTGGAGGGCGACGGGCTCGTGTGCAGGTTGACCATTGACAACCGCTCGGACCTGGTGGTGGAGAGCGCTGCCTTCCCGTGCCTCCCGGATCTCCAACCGCCGGACCGGGACGCCAGTTTCGGCTCCTTCACGTACGCGTACGGTACCGCCAGGCGGCACCGGATCTGGCCACACTTCGACAACCTCGTTGGCTACTACGAGGTTGATCGTCCCACCATCATCCAAGAACCTCACGCCATAACCGTGCCCGGGAGCCCGTTCTTGCTCGTGGAGGGAGCCGGCCGAGGCCTATACGTCGGAGTCGACGAGGCCAAGCCCGAGCTGTTGACCTTCGTGCTGGAGCTCGAGCCCGGCTACGGCGAGTCGATTGATTCTCGGGTACCTGACGAAGCGACCATCGGGAGCAAAGAAGTCCGCTTGGAGCTTTCGGCGGTACATCTGCCATACGTCCTGCCAGGCGAGCTCCGTGCCCTCCCCGCTGTCCGCCTGCAGTTTTACGAAGGCGACTGGCACGATGGCGCGGTAATTTACCGGGCGCGACGGCGCACCTGGATGGGGTCCTCCAATCCGCCAGTGTGGGCCCAGGCGCCACACGCCTGGCAGCAGGTGCAAATGAACTCTCCCGAGGGCGAGCGTCGCTACCGCTTTTCGGACCTGCCCGAGATCGCCCGGGAATGCGCCGCCGCGGGCGTGCGCGCCGTCCAGCTCGTCGGTTGGAATGACGGGGGGCAGGACCAGAACAACCCCTGTCATGACGCCGACCCTCTCTTGGGCGGCCGCGAAGAGCTGCACCGAGCGATCGCTGAGTGCCAGGCCCTCGGCGTGAAGATCGTCCTCTTCACCAAGTTCGTCTGGTCCGACCGGGCGACGGAGCGTTTTCGCAAGGACCTCGTCCGCTTGGCGGCGAAGGACCCTTATGGCGACTACTACGTCCACCCCGGCTACCGCTACCAGACCGTTACCCAGTTGCTCGACATCAACACCAAGCGACTTGTCCCGATGTGCTTCGGGAGCACCGAATGGATCGACGTGTGCCGCCAGGAGTTCCAAAAGGTGCTCGACAGCGGGGCGGACGGGATGCTGTACGACGAGTGTTTCCACCATGTCCCGGCCTTGGCGTGCTTCGACCCGGACCACGGTCATCGGTACGGCGCGCCTGTGTACGCCCACGACGTCGACTTCGTGCGCTGGCTCCGTTCACAGTCCGACCCGGTACGGCCCGAATTTTTCTACGCCGGTGAGGCCTGCACGGACTGGCAGCTCTCGGAGTACCACATGTCCTACCATCGCAGCGAGGACGTCGAGCATGTTCCGCTCATGCGCTTCCTGCGGCCCGACGCGCTCATCATGACCGCCGTCACCGGCTTCGACGACCGCAACATGGTGAACCAGTGCCTGCTCTACCGCTACGTGATCAGCTACGAGCCCTACAACTTCAAGGGACGTCTGACTGACGTGCCCCTCACCGTGGCCTACGGCCGGAAGATGGACCGGCTTCGTCTTGAACTTCGAGATTGGCTCTGGGACGGGGAGTTCCAGGACACTCTCGGGGCGACCGTGACCGATCGCGCCTCGGGTCGGCCCCACGTTCCCTATTCGGTGTTCAAGAGTGCCCGGGACTCCTCACTGGCGGTCGTCGTGGCGAACTACTCGGTCAAGGACGAGGTCATGGTGGACGTCGAAGCTGATGGCGCGGGCCGCCCGGGGGACTACCGCCTCGTCGAGGCCTCGGGCTGGCAGACCGCCGGTAACGGGGTGCGGGTGCCACCACGTTCCGCGGCTGTGGTCCTGGGCCGAGAGCGGAGTTGAGCCGATCGTCGCCGGCCCGTAGGCGAGAGACGGACAAACAATCGAATTTCAGCACGCACCTCGGGCCCCGTCGCCTCAAGCGGCGGGCTCGAGCGTCCCACAGACTTTGCTGGCCCAGGCGAGGGCCTGAAGGTAACACTGTTCGACCTCGCTGGGATGGGCGCCGGAACGAAGCTCGAAACCCACGGCGCCGAGCTCCCAGGCCAGCACGTCGGCCAGGAAGTCCCCGAGCTTGCCGGTATGCCAGAGCAGGGCTTCCTCGAGGTCCGTACCGAGGGACATGCTCTCGACGATCGTCTGAATAGGTGCCCGCAGCAACAGGTCGAGCGCCGACAC
>JBEKNX010000078.1:0-13792 GCA_049522375.1 Acidimicrobiales bacterium
CCCTCGCCGCTGTTGCTGCCACCCTCAACGGCAGGCCCCGTAAAACGCCCGCATGGAGGACGCCTGCAGAAGCCCTTTGCGATCTCCTAATATCCAGTAGTGGGAAGACTTCTGCAGTGGAGGCTGGGATGAGGTATATGACGTTCGGTCGGCACACGGGGCTGCGAGTGTCAGAGTACGCCCTTGGTACGGGAAACTTCGGGACGCGCTGGGGCGGGGGTGCCGAACCGCTGGAGGCGCGACGGATATTCGAGCGCTTCGCGGACGCCGGCGGTACGTTCATCGACACCGCTAATAGCTATCAGTTCGGTGAGGCTGAGGTGCTTCTAGGCGGGTTCCTCAAGGCCGACCGAGATCACTTCGTGGTTGCTACGAAGTTCACGCAATCCGATTCGTCCACTCCCGGGATCTCCACTACCGGCAACAGCCGAAAGAACATGGTGCGCTCGCTCGAGGCCAGCCTGGGCCGCCTCGGTACCGAGTACGTGGACCTGTACTGGGCCCACATGCCCGACACACTGACACCGATGGAAGAGATACTGCGGGGGTTTGACGATATGGTCGGTGCAGGGAAGATCCTCCATGCCGGGCTATCGAACTTTCCTGCTTGGCGGACGGCTCGGGCGGCGGCGATAGCGGATCTGCGGGGCTGGGCACCGATCGTCGGTATCCAGATTGCGTACAGTCTCGTCGAGCGGGGAGCCGATCGCGACCAATTACCCATGGTCGAGGCGCTCGGCATGGGCGCAGCCCTGTTCTCACCCCTGGGAGGCGGGTTGCTTACGGGCAAGTACCGCAAGTCGGACAAGGGTCGGTTATCTGAGTGGAAACATACGATTTGGACAGAAGACACGCCTCAGAGAAGTGCGATTGTGGACAAGGTCCTGGTGGTAGCGGCGGAGACTGGCGCCTCGCCTTCGCAGGTCGCCGTTGCTTGGGTCCGAGAGGTGGCGCGGCGCTCTGGCACCGCATATGTGCCGATCATCGGTCCTCGCGACGTCGGTCAATTGGAGGACTACCTCGGTGCTATGGATGTGTCGCTAGACGAGAGGCAGCTGCGTGAGCTGGACGAGGTTAGCGCTGTGGTCCCGGCTGGTATAAACCCGAAGGCAGTTTTGGCCGTAACTGGCGTAGACGCCGCGTTAGTGTGCCGCGCCATCCCGCCGACGGCATAGGAATGCCGACTGTAAGAGCCCGGAGTAGGTTCCCCGGCGGGCGCGGCGCGCTTCCGGCTCATCGCTCCCAGTCAATTATAATGGTGGCGTACACCTCGGGCCGGGTATCGAGCCGCTCGTAGGCCGATTTAACCTGCTCGGGCGCGATTGTGTCCCCGACGAGAGGGGCGGTCCTGATCGACGCGTCCAGCAGCCGCTGGAAAACCCATGACGTGCAACCGGCGACGGAGCGGCTCGCGCCGTCGCCATAGAGAGGCACCTGCCACTCCCATCCGCTGCGGAGGGCCAGGTAGCTCTCGAATACCCGGGCCACTACCGCACTGGCTAGGACCTCCGGATCTGGCCTCCAGGGTACCCCGACCGTCATGACCTCGCCGTGGCGGGCACATAACTCGGTCGAAAGGAGCACGGCCGCGGCCCGACCAGAGCACTCGAGCACCAGGCGAGCCCCACCGAGCCGGGCGAGTTCCCCATCGGCTTCTTCGAGGGAGACAACACGATCGAGGCCGCAGCGGCGGCCGAGTTCGCGGCGCTCCGGGGACGGGTCTACCCCGACAACCACATAGCTCGCCGCCGCGGCGAGCTGAGCGATGAGGTTTCCGATCGGTCCGAGCCCAAGCACTGCCACAGTGTCGCCCGGACGCGCCGACGACATTTGGAGGCTCACCGCTCCCACTTGGGCCAGGCGTGCGAAAGGGGCGACGTCCACACTCAGACCGTCGGGCAGCCTGAGACAGACTTGCTCGCGCCGATCGAACCGGACCACCGATTGATGGGGCGTGTGTGACAGGACAGCATCTCCGGCCGACAACCCGCTCTCCGGCCCAGCAGCCAGGACGGTCCCGGCCATGGCGTAGCCGGGATGAAATGGATAACCCGGCCGTTCACTACGCGGGAGCACCCCCTCCTGAGCATGCCCCCGGTAGTAGGCAAGCTCGGAGCCAGGGCTGATCACACTCCGCGTCGCTAAGACTATGACCTCGTGTGCCCCGAGGTCGCTCATGCCCACTTCCATGTCCTCGAGTTCCACAACTCGAGGGGAACGGAACGCTACGCGCCGGCCGCGCCATGGACCGCCGGGTGCCATCGGACCGGGCCCCATTTATCCTCCCTCCGCCTGGTGTTTGTGGTCCGTGAGCGCGGCGGGGCCGACATCTTCCGCCTCTTCAGGCAGGAGTTGTGCGGCAACGGTCAGGCGTGAAGCGAACTCAGCTAGGCTGCCCCGGACCGGCCCACCCTCGACGACTGCAGTGTAGAGTTGGCGCCAGCACCGCCGATGAGAGCTCTCATGGCGCAACGGCTTGGTAGTCGCCCCCCGGGCTGAGAAGACCGTGATACGGCTGGGGCGGGCAGGCGCGTCGGCGCTGAAGCGGGCGCTCCAACGGCGAGTGCTCCCCACCAGGTCCACCGCCAGGCTTTCGGTCCCAAGGAAGGAGAGGACACCGCAGATGGTGACCGTCGTGGCACCGGTCACTCCCATGGCCACATACTGCCTGTCGGAGCGGTGCACAAGGCTGAGGGCGTCGCAGCTCCCGACGAGCGCTTCGACGAACGCCAGCTGCTCGAGGAACGCGGCGAAGAGGAGGTTGCCGGCTCGCCTGGGCGCTCCGAGGTTTGCCACGGTCGCCACGCTATCGAGGAGCGAGCATGTCGGCACGTCCTCGAGGATCTCAACCAGACTGTCCTCCCACGCCGGATCGGCGCCATATGCGCTGTCCACGACGACCGGCGTGCCGGTGACGTCCGCCTGTTTGTCGAGCTCGAGGACGCGGCCGGGCTCCGTCGCGCCGGTGGCACCGACGAGGACCCCGGCCACGCCCCTATCGATCGCCTGGCTCGCCGTAGCGATCCATCTGTCGTCTCTGCCAGAGACGACGACGACGTCCCCCTGGCGTGCCTCGTGGACGTTGAAGCTGATCGGGAGGCTGGCCAGGACTGTCCGGTGAAGCGCAATTACGAAAGGGTCGTCGGTGTCGAACACGACATTGAGGGCCCGTGCGCTGCTCATATCGCCTCCAGTACCAATTGGCTGGCACCATCGGCCACCTCAAGGGCGTAGAGCAGATCGCTCGCCGCGTCTTGGGCCGGGATCGGAAGCGCCGAGCCGCCGGCGACCGCGTCCACGAGGCAGCGCCACTCGGCCTGGTACCCGTTCTCCGCGTAGCGCCAGACCCTCGTCCCTTCGGCGGTAGTCAACCAGGCCACAGCCGAGCCGGCAAGAACGTACGAGGGGGGGAACTCCACCCTTAGCTCATAGTCCGGGCTCCACGCCGAGAAGCTCCATTCAGGGCCCCATTTGCCCGGCATCAGGCCGATCAGCTGCGCCGAGCGCGAGCCGGAGACGATGGTCACCGCATAACCCCACGGCTTGAGGGCCCGGGCCATCGTCACCTTCTCGAAGGTCGGCATCAGCTGCCGTACGAGCGGGATGTTGTGGACGGCCAAGCCCAGGATCCCCGCCCGCACCGCCTCTGCTTCCCTGGCGGCGAGAGAGCCCACCTCTGCAGCGCCAGGCGGGGGCGCCGCCTCGAGAGGCTCGGTCGCCAAGTCGACGAACTCGTCGTTGGAAGGCAGGTATACGAGCGAGCGGACAAGGGTCGCCGGCCGGTCCAAGTTCGCCAAGCACGCCGTCGCGGCCACGTAGGCGGGGTCATAGGCGTGCATGGCACCCACGACTAGCAACGTGCCGTTCCTGGCCGCAAGGTCGGCGAGCCGCTGCGCCTCTGCCACCGTCGTTGCCAGTGGCTTTTCGCACATTACTGCCCGTTTGCCTGCCTCCCAGGCTGCGACCACCTGCTCAGCGTGAAACCGATGAGGGCTGCAGACCACAACGATGTCCACGGCCGGATCCTCGAGGACGCTGCGAACGTCGGTGGAGGCGCGAGCGCCGGCGCATCTACTCACCGCCTCGGCCACACGGCGGTCCACATCCATGACGTGGACCACGCGGGCTCGCTCAGCGAGCGAGGCGATGACCGGAAGATGGATCGCTTGCGAGGCCAGACCAGCCCCGATGAAACCCACACCGACTCTAGCGCTCACCGCTCAAAATCCCTCCGTGCCGAAATTGACCTTGAATACCGACGTGGCACGGTCGATAGCGTGCCGAGGCGCACCTTGTCGCTGGTCAACGTGGGACGCAGTACCGGGGTGGGGTCCGTCGGGTGCAGGACCCTCCGACCCAGACGCGTCCCCCTAGTCATGCTGCGGAGCCTCGGGTTACCAAGCTCGTCCAAAGAGAAATTCAGTAGCACCAGGCCCGTGCCGATCAACGCGACGGCGACGCCGGGAGGTACGAACCACCACCACGCTCCGAGCGGGAGCGCACTCTGCCCCTCAGCCCAATAGAGCATCGTACCAAGGCTCCAGCTCGAGAGGTTTGCAAGCCCGAGGAACGCCAACGCCACGGAGGTGCCGATAGCGTAGAGAACTATGCCGAGAAAGTTGGCGGCGATGAGGCTCACTTCGTTAGGCATTATCTCGAACAAGACGATCCGCCAAGTGCGCTCGCCGACCTCGCGCGACGCGGCCACGAAGTCGCGGCTTCGAAGGGACAGCGTCTGGGCACGGATGATACGCGCGCTCCACGGCCAGCTCAGCGCGCTAAGGACCGCAATGGTCGCTACTTGGCCCCGTGCCTGCGCGTACCCGAGTAACACAACGAGTAGGGGAAGCACTGGAAGCACCAGCAACACATTGGTGAACAGCGATAACACCTCATCCCAGACTCCTCCCAGGAAGCCAGCCGATACGCCAACAATGGTCGCCAAAGATATGGCAATGATACCCACGATGAGCCCGATCTCCATCGTCATACGGATGCCGACCAGGAGCTGCGACAGAACATCCTGGCCAAGATTGGTCGTACCGAGCAAGTGCGCGGCGTCCGGGGCGTGCAGAGCGGCGCTGGGTGAGGGGTTGGCAAACGACGGGTTATATGGAGCGATCGTCGGGCCGATGACGGCGAGGACGGCGAACACCCCGACAATCAACGCGCCCAACCTCGCTTTCAAGGACGAGCGCTTCCATAAACCCTTCCTGCGACCTCGGCGATGGACGGATGGCAAGGAGAGATCTGTCACGATGCTGCCTGGCTCCGAACGCGGGGATCGGCGATGACGTAAGCGGCGTCCGCCAGAAGGTTCGCAAAAAGCACCGCCAGGGAGATCATGAAAAAGACCGCCTGCATTAGCGGGTAGTCATCCGAGGTCACCGCGTTATAAAGCAAGAGGCCGACTCCCGGGTACGAGAACACAACCTCCATGACGATCGCTCCTGACACGACAAACCCCAAGGCGAGCGCGAAGCCCGAGATGTTCGGAAGGATGGCGTTGCGCGCCGCATAGCTGATCACCACCCGTCTTCTCGAAAGCCCTTTCGCCTCGGCCACAAGTACATAGTCCTCACTTACGGTCATCAACATCACGTTGCGCATCTGAAGCATCCAGCCGAACGTCGATGCGAGGGCTATGGTGAGAGCGGGCAGCACGGAGTGATCGAGGGCGCTCTGGATGAACGACCAGTTCCATCCCGGTGTGGTCCCTTCAACGCCGTTGTAACCTCCGGACGCCGGGAACCAGTGCAGATGGACCGCCAGCAGGTCCACGATGAGTATGGCGAGGAAGAAGTAAGGAACTGCCTGGAAGAAGCCCAGAGCGGGTAGCACCCGGTCGAGCCACCCGCCGCGCCGCCACGCCGCCACGATCCCGAGCAAAGTGCCCAGCGCGAAGCTGAAGATAGTTGCCGTGCCGACCAGCACCACCGTCCACGGGAGCGTTTGGGCCAACAGCGTCGACACGTTTGCTGGATATTCGCTCAGCGAGGTTCCGAAATGGCCCTGGAACACATCCGCGAGGTAGGTGCTGTACTGGTGTAGCAGCGAACCACCGCGGCCTACCCCAAGAGCTGCCACCAACGCTTTGTACGCCGAAGGTTGCAAGCTCGGGAACTTGGACATCATCACCTCAACTGCGTTTCCCGGCATCGCCCGTGGGATGAAGAAGTTCACCGTGAGCGCGAACCACGCGGCAACGATGTAGAACACCAATCGCCTTATCAGAAATACCATTGTTCCTCCACGCGGCCCAGTTTGAGCGCCGTCACTTTGTCACTGGCGGGCAATCGTCCGGGGCCAATGGTCTAGCCCCAAGAGACGTCGAACTCCGGAGGACACTGACGCTGATATGGGCGGTTGACGGAACGTCCTGAATGGTCAATCACGACTCGTTCCCTGCTACTAGTTCGCGGTTCCAATACTACCATCCACAACCTCTGTGAACCTTGCTTGAGCCTAAACTCGCCTGCCGAACTGCCCGATCTGATGACCGGGCGCCTGGCCCAGATCAGCTCGAGGCCCGGACGGAATTGGTCGTCCGGCGGGTGGGCAACGCCACTACGGCAAGCGGGCCTGCGTAGCGGGATAATCCCGGTATGTTCCCCCCCGACGGCGGAGCGTCCCGAAGGTGGGCCTCGGTCCGCCACGGTGCCACGCCGCCCGACCTCGCCATCCCTTGCGGCCTCAACTGGCCGCACCGGCTCTTGCGGCACGGCGACATCCACCTGGCCGGTGCAGGCTGCATTAAGAACCTCCTCTGTCACCTGGTCCGCCGGCCGACCCTCCAGGTGCCCCGTACCAACGGGCCCGACCGATGAGCCGTGGAGGGCTCGCGGTACCCGGTCCTCGTCGGACTGCCGGTTGTCGTCCATCTTCACCTCGCTCACCTGGGACGTCGCCCCAGGCGCCTGCCGCTGACGCTCAGCTCTGCGAGCCACAACCATTGGCACGGTTGGGCCCTCTCGCTTGACGATGGCACACTTGCCGGAGTATTGTCAAGGAATCAATTACTTCCCTTTCAGAGGCCATATCTTAGGGCATCCGAAGGAATCGTTACCTCGCGCTCCCGCTCCTCTTGGGATGACAGGTGCCCATGGAACGTCTGTTTGGGGGCCGGGGCAGGTGCCGCCGTGGGACGACGTAACTCCCTGCGAGCTGGCGCTGCGTGACGCGCACGAGCACCTCTCCCCGGCCAAACCGCCTGGCACTGGCGAGCGGCCCGCCGACCTTGACCGGGAGATCAGGGCCGAGACGGAACGAAGCCTGCGCGTACCGGCGGCGTTTGCCACCGCGACCGACGCCCAAGGCGGGGCCCAGGCTGCCCTCCGTGCCCCCACCGTGCAAGCGCCGATGGGCCCCGCACCAGTGTGCTGCGAGCCTTGGGTGCACCAGGAAGCCGGTGGTCCAATCCGCCTTACCGGGACGGCGGCGTACCGGCACGGCCCGGTACCGCCGTCTGGTGACGAAAGGATGTGTGTACAGCCATGGCCGCGCAGCTGACGACCAGCCAGCGGGTGGTCGTCGTTGGATTCGGCAATGTGGCCAAGCTGTGGGTGCCCTATTTTCGGACCGACCCCCTGGCGCACCTGGTCGGCGTGGTGGACCCCCGCACCGACGTCGTGGCGTGTGAACTCGAGCGCCTCGGCCTTGATGTCAGGATAGAAGCCACATTGACCGAGGCGTTACCTTCTTTGCACCCCGACGTCGTTATCAACCTGACTCCGCCCGCAGCCCATCTCGAGGTGACCCGCTCCGCCCTCGACTTCGGGTGCCATGTATTTACTGAAAAACCCCTCGCACTTTCGATGACAGACGCCATCGCTCTAGCGTCTCTCGCCGAAGCAAAGTCGTTGGCACTCTCCGTGATGCAGAACCGAAGATTTGCGTCACAGATCCGGAAGCTTCGGGAAGAGGTCGCCAGTGGCGCCATAGGGGCTCTTACCGTTCTGAGCTCAGATATGTGGATGTCTCCTAAGCATGACAACACGTACCTCGCCGGGTTGGTGCACCCTTTGCTATTTGACGTGTCCATCCACACCTTTGACCAGGCGCGGTTCCTGAGCGGTAGCGATGCCGTCCGCGTTGTTGCCTACGAGTACAATCCATCCAACTCGTGGTACCAGCGCAATGCCGCCGCTATCTGTACGTTTGAGATGCACGGCGGAGCGGTGTTCACGTACCGTGGCAACTGGGTTGCGCCTGGCTTTGCCACCGATTACGACTCCCAGTGGCGCTTGGTCGGCACCGACGCCACCGCCCTCTGGGATAGTTGGGGTTTGCCCGTTGTACAGACAGGCCTTGAGGCCGCACCGGGCGACGTTGAGCGCACAGAGGGTAGGCAATTAGTACCCGGTACCGGTCCCAGCGGGCACGAAGCGTGCGCGGCGGAAATGCTCTCCGCTTTGCGCGAACGGCGACCCTCAGAGACAAGCGCTTGGGACAACCTGAACAGCTTAGCCATGGTATTCGCGGCGGCGTTGAGTGCCGAGGAACGTCGTTGGGTCGAAATAACAGAAGTTCTCGGCAGCGCTGGGGGTCGAAAACGTGACACCTAGGTCCAGGCACGGTATGTCGAGTCCGCGCCTTCCGAAGGCGCCAACCTCATTGACTGTAGTTGTTGCCCAATCGTTCTATTTTCCGTGTGGTGGTCTGCATCACCCAACGTGGAGGTAGTCATGTCACGCAAGGTACTTGTGTGGAACGAATACATCGATGACCGGCGAGCAGGTCCTGCGAAAGATTGCTACCCCAACGGCATCCACGAAACAATTGCCCGCGGGCTGCGGTCGTACCTGCCTGGTACGGTCGTGGAGACGGCAACGCTGCAGGATGAAAATAGCGGCATCACCGATGAGGCCCTGGCGTCGGCCAACGTCCTTATCTGGTGGTCCCATGTGGCTCACGAACAGATCCCGGACACAGTCGTCGACCTTGTGCAGGACCACGTACTACGAGGAATGGGAATTATCCTGCTGCATTCCTCCGCCGAGTCGAAGATATTTAAGCGTCTAATGGGTACGACGTGTTCCTTCCGTTGGCGCGAGTCGGGCGACCGCGAGCTTGTGTGGGTTACTGACCCATCCCATCCCATTGCGGCAGGGATACCGTGCGTTATCGAGCTGGCCGCCGATGAGACCTACAGCGAGTACTTTGATATTCCGAAACCCGAGGCTGTTGTATTCATAAGCTCCTTCGCCGGGGGCGAAGTGTTCAGGAGCGGCTGCACCTTCCAGTGTGGTGAGGGAAAGGTCTTTTTCTTCAGCCCGGGTCACGAATCTTACCCGATTTACCACAACGACATGATCAGCAAGGTGATTGGCAACGCGGTCGTGTGGGCCGACAGCGGCCGGCCACGGGGACCCCGCCGTATGTTCGTCCACTCCCCTGTGGGTTGGTATGAGTTACAATCCACACAGGCCGAGGTGCTCTAAGGTGCCGCTCCTGTTGCATCGCACGTTTCAGGGGTCATGAAAGTGCCGGCCGCCGTCCGGTCAGGGGGCTTCCCAGAGAAGGGGGGGCCGTCGACTTGACAACCGTGGGCCACCCGGGCGGAGCCGCCCCAGTCCTCAGTATCGAGGGACTGTCGGTCTCTTATCGCTCGGAGGGCGGAGATGTGCGTGCGGTGGAAGATGTCGACCTCACGCTGACACCGGGCGAGGTGCTCGGCCTGGCCGGAGAAAGCGGTTCCGGCAAGTCGACCCTTGCCTACGGGTCCTGCCGGCTGCTGCGCGCTCCTGCTGTTATCAGCGCCGGCACCGTGGTCTATCGCGGGCGGCGGGTCGACCCGAACGGTGTTGACATCCTTAAACAGAGCCCGCGTGACCTGCGCAAGCTCCGGTGGCGGGAGATCGCAATTGTCTTCCAGAGCGCGATGAACGCGCTCAACCCGGTGCTGCGCGTACAAGAGCAGATCGTCGACGCCCTCGATGCACATTTCAAGATGGGCCGGGACGAGAAGCACGAGCGCGCCGCCCGACTGCTCGACCTGGTCGGTATCCCCCGCGACCGCCTTCGCAGCTACCCGCATGAGTTCTCGGGCGGGATGCGCCAGCGCGTAATGATAGCGATGGCGCTGGCGGTAGACCCCGAGATAGTGATCATGGACGAACCCACCACTGCGCTTGACGTAGTCGTCCAGAACGAGATCCTTTCCCAGATCGTTGAGCTCAAGGAACAGCTCGGTTTCTCGATCTTGTTCATCACACACGACCTCTCATTGCTCCTGGCTCTCGCTGACCGCATCGCCATCATGTATGCCGGGCGCCTCGTGGAGATAGGGACCGCCGAGGACATCCACAATCGGCCTCGCCACCCCTACACCCAGGGGCTGCTCGGCTCGTTCCCGTCCCTGCACGGCCCTCGCCGCAGTCTCGCCGGGATCCCCGGCTCCCCGCCCGACCTTCGCAGCTTGCCGTCCGGGTGCCCCTTCGTTCCTCGTTGCACCCACGCCCAGACGGCCTGCACGGCCACCGATATGAAGCTGCAGTGCTACCAGGATCCGGGAGAGGAGCCTCACATGTCAGCCTGTCCCTTCGTCGGCGTGGTGACGTCCGTGGCCGGTGACGGGGAGGAGCCATGACCCAAGCGGTAGGCAACGAGCCCGGTCGGCCACCGGCGGAGATCGTCTCTCCGGCTGCGGCTCGGGGACCGCTGCTCATGGAGGCCGTGCGGCTTTGCAAGGATTTCCGTTTGGGGCGCGGCCGGAACGCCGTCCTGTCGGCCGTCCGCAACGTCTCGTTCGGTCTCTACCGCCAGGGCGTGGTGGCGCTCGTCGGTGAGAGCGGTTCGGGCAAGTCGACGGTCGCCCGGCTCCTCGCCGGCCAAGAACGCCTGACCAGTGGTGAGGTACACCTCGGCGGTGCCCGCGTCACCCTCAAATCGCGTCGGTCGCTCCGGGCCTACAAGCGCGAGGTCCAGATGGTGTTCCAAGACCCCTTCGCCTCGCTCAATCCTGTCCATACCGTCCGGTACCACCTCGAGAGACCGGTGAAACTACACCGTCACCCTGCGGGGCGAGAAGCGATGGAGGCCGAGCTCACCGAGTTGCTCGGCCAGGTGCGCCTCTTGCCCGCGGAGCAGTACCTCGCCAAGTACCCCCATGAGTTGTCTGGAGGCCAACGCCAGCGTGTTTCGATCGCCCGTGCTCTGGCGGCGCGTCCTCATGTCCTGCTCGCTGACGAGCCCGTGTCCATGCTGGACGTTTCGATCCGTCTCGAAATGCTCCAACTGCTCGATGAACTGCGCGACAGTTTCCAGCTGGCGATGCTTTACATCACGCACGACATCGCTTCGGCGCGGTACTTCTCCGAAGAGATCATTGTCATGTACGCCGGCGAGATCGTCGAGCGCGGTCCAGCTGAGGAGCTCACTCAGTACCCCGCGCACCCCTATACACAGCTCCTGGTGGCCTCCGCCCCCGATCCGGACGAGTTAGGCGGCAAGTTGCGTACGGGCGCGGGCCGAAATGACAGGCGAAGTGGTAGCGCGCTACGTAGTCAGTTGGGCTGCCGGTTCAGCGAGCGTTGTCCGTTCGCAGAGCAGCGATGTCGCGAGGAGTCGCCACCGCTGGTCAGGATCAGTCAAAGCCGGGTGGCAGCGTGCTGGCGCATCGAGGTCGCTGCACCACGACTGTTCGTTCGCAATGAAAGAGAGGGGAGAAATTGAAGGCGAGAGATATCACTGCAATGTCATCCAGGTAGTACCAGCCAATGTTATCGAAAGAAAGGATCATACAATCATGAAATCTAGAAAGTTGATTAGCGCGACCGTGGCGGGGTTCCTCATCGTGGGCCTCGTCGTTGTGGGGACGTCCGTGGCCCCTACGGTAGCCGCAAGTGCCAGCTCGTCTCCTGTACTTGTGATAGCGAACACATCGGGGACCACGCTCACCCAGGACTTCAACCCGTTCGTCCCAACGGGTGGCCCGTACCTTCTTGGTGCAACGAGTGAGATCTATGAGCCGCTGATCCAGTTCGATTTTGCAAACCCGCCCATTTATTATCCGTGGCTGGCCACTTCCTATAAGTGGTCGGATGGCGGGAAGGTGGTCACGTTCACTATCCGCCAGGGTGTAAAGTGGAGCAACGGCACGCCCCTGACGCCAGCCGATGTTGCCTTTACCTACAATCTTGTGAAGTCCAATGCCGGTATAAACACGGGCGATCTCGCGATCCTAAGTGTGGCGACCACCGGGAACACCGTGACGCTGACGTTCCCGACACCGCAGTTCACCAACTTCAACACCATCGCCAACGTTCCCATCGTCCCCGAGTCGCTCTGGAGCAATGTGAAGAACCCGACGACTTATACCGACCCGACCCCGGTCGGGACTGGGCCCTACGTGGTGAACTCGTTCACTCCGCAGGGCGTCTCCATGACCAAGAACCCCAACTACTGGCAGCCAGGCAAGCCGGTCATCTCCAAGCTGTACTTCCAGTCATTTCTCTCAGGTCCAACCGAGTTCCAGGCCGTGAAATCAAACCAGCTGCAGTGGGCGGGATTTGGCATAGCTGGTCTTAAACAAGGTGTGGATAATTACCACTTCTGGATGGGTTCGGGGAGCAGTGTTGCGCTCTTCCCCAACTTGAATGTATGGCCCACCAATCAACTGCCTGTCCGCCAGGCCATCTCCTTGGCGCTCGGCCGTGACATCATCTCATCCGAAGGTGAGTCGGGCTTCGAGACCCCGCTGCCGAACGCCAGCGGGCTGTCCTTGCCCGCCTTCAAGGCCTGGCTTGCCCCGTCGGTTGCGTCCATGACCCTCAGTGGTGTTCCTCAGGTGGCAGCGGCAAAGGCCGTACTGACCAAAGCCGGCTACGTAATGGGGAAGGATGGCTACTTCCAAACCTCCGCGGGCAAGGTCGTCGCGGTTACGATCACGGATCCGGCTGTGTTCACTGACTATGCCGCGGACGGCGTGATCATGCAGGGAGAGTTGCGGAATGCCGGGATCGATGCCACCTGGGATGGTCAAGGGGCGTCGGTGTGGGCCAGCGACCTCGCCAGCGGCAAGTTCCAGCTGTCGCTGCACTGGGGTGCCCAAGGCATTACGCCGTACAACCTCTACGACAACTGGCTTGACAGCAAGCTGGCGACGGCACAGGCCTCGGGCAACTACGAGCGGCTTGACTCGTCTGCAATGGACACGGATCTGGCCACCCTTGCTGCGGCTCCAACGCTGGCGGCACAGATCGCGGCCCTAACGCCAATAGAGTCCTATGTCGCGACGCAGCTCCCGGTAATCCCAGTTGTCACCGCGGCAATCTGGGGTTGTTACAACGGTACGGATTTCGTCGGGTTCCCCAGTGCGACGAACCCGTACGAGACGCTGAGCCCCGGTTACCCGGCCGCCGAGGTTGTGCTATTGCATCTTTCGTATCGAAGCTAAGTCTCGATATGCGATATCGGCAAGGTGACCGGTCCAAGGTCATCTGAGCCCACAGGAATGGCTCACGCGGACCGGTGGACGGTCAATGGTCCACCGATCCGTTGGGCTCAAGAACCAAGGGGATGTTTCAGCCGGTCGGTCCGGGACTGGCTGGCGGAGCGCCACCAGACGGGTGCTCGACGACGGGAATCGTGCCAGGAGGAAGATGCCGCGGTGGAGCCTTGACGCCTGACCCCACTAGCGATCGGCGAGGTATCCCGAGCCGACCATTAGCGGTCCGTTCGTTCCGCTGGATGTGGTCGACCGCCCTTGTCGGCAGTGTCGGAATGTGGATGGAGTCGGTCATGGCCGGCTTCGTGATGGCTCAGCTGACCCACGTCCCCTCCCTCGTCGCCG
>JBEKNX010000079.1:0-13692 GCA_049522375.1 Acidimicrobiales bacterium
GTCCTGGCCAATACGGGACGCAAGCCTTTAACGATCCTGTCGTTCTTGCATGAGGACCAGACCGTGGCGCGGGCCCGCTGGAACGCCGAGATGGTGTGGCGGTGCCCGTGGCTCAAGGCGGTGACGGAGCTGGTGGCGGCGTCCAACGCGGCGTCGGCTGTCGCCGCTCGAGGCGACGGGCCCCAGGGCCGGTACGCGGCCCCACTAGCCTACGCAGGCTCCACCTCACTGGGTGCGGTGGCCGTATGAGCACGACCGCCTTCGACCAACTGCGGTCCCGGGTCCTGTCCCTGGTTGCCGCTCGGGACATGGACGTTCCCGCCCAGCCTGGCTTGGCCCGTCAGCTCGTAGAGTCCGAGACCGAACGTTTCCAAAGAGATTTGATGCGGGGTATGCAGCACGGTCTGCAGCCGTTCTCTGACCCGTCTGATGTTGTCGACCGCATTATGCGCGAGCTCAATGGCATAGGAGCGCAGCTCGACCAGCTCGTTTCGGACCCCAGGGTGGAGGAGATCTACGGCGTCGACGGCGATATAACGGCGCGCCTGGTAGGCGGGGAGACGCGGTGCACCGAGAGCCCGGCGCAGCCCGAGGCGGTCCTGGCCGTGCTGCAGAGGCTCATAGCGGCGGCGGCGGAGAACATTGACGCGTCGCACCCAAAGGTCGACGGTGTTCGCGTCGTGTTGCCAAGCGGACGCCAGGCCAGGCTTTCGGTCTCCATACCGCCCCGCATTGATGGGAGCGTGTCGTTCAGCTTACGGGTACCTCAAAAGCGCAACACGACCCTCTCGGACCTGGTGTCTTTTGGCTCCTTGACGCCGGCCGCGGCCACTTGCCTGGAGACCTTTATGAAGATCCGCCGGACACGGGTATTGGTGGCGGGCCCCCCGGGCGCGGGGAAGACGACGCTCATCGAGGCTTTGTTGCGGGCCGTTCCCGGGCGCCGGCGTGTCATATGCGCCGAGGAGCAGAGAGAGCTCAACGCGCCGCTACTCAACGGTGAGTACTGGCAGAGCTCAAAGGTTGAGACGCTGACAGACCTCATACGGTCCGCTCGGGTCGCTTCGCCGGAGCTCATAGTGCTGGGCGAGCTGAAGGGACCAGAAGCCTGGGAGCTGCTTATGGCCGGCACCTTGGGTGTCGGTGTCGTCGCCGCGGTCCACGCCGAGGACACCACCGGGGCCTTTGAGGCCCTTGCCGTCTGTGCCACCAAGGCGGTCCCGGCTACGCCCTTTGCCGAGCTCGAAGCTCGCTTTGCGGCCATGTTCGATGTGGTCGTCTACTGTGATGTCGACGATTCGGGCGATACCGTTCAGCGCCAGGTGACGGAGATCTCAGTCGTGCCCCCCCAGCTGACCACGGCCGCGGGTGGAGTGGCGGTAACCCCGATATTCAGCCGCACTGACATCGGTGAGGACATGGAATTGCGCACGGGGGCCGTCGGGGACCGCTTGGAACGCCGCTGCGACCGGCTCCTGGCGCGCTACGGGCTCAACCTGGCGGAGATCCTGAAGGGTGCAGAGGTCCGCTGGTGAAACTGCTCGCTGCCATCATGCTCGGCGCGCTGGCGTGGGCCATTGCTCGCCAGTTGAGCGCAAGCCGCAATGTCACCGGGGCCCAGGAGCGGGCGGAGTTGCGGGAACTGTTGATAGGAGGCGGGCGGGCGAGCCGCCGGAGCCGGGCGAGCTTCCAGGTGTGGCTCTCGCAAGCGGGTGCTGCAGTTACGCCGACGCAGTTCTGGGTCGTGTCGACGGGCGTCGGCGTGGTGGCCTTTATCGTGTTTTTGGCCATCTCTCGGACGGCGGTGGTCTCGGCGTTGCCCGCCGGCGCGTGCGCGGCCGTACCGTACTCCTACTGGTCGGCCCAACGTCGCCAGCAGGCGGCGGCGCGCTGCGGGGCATGGCCCGACGCGCTGCGTTACCTGGTCGGGGCGCTCGGGGCGGGCATCGCCACACTTCATGACGGTCTCGAGGAGTTGGCCAGATCAGGGCCGGAGCCCTTGAGGGCACCAATGGCTCGGTACGTCCGCATGTCGGCACGTTTGGGGGACCGCCCGGCTCTCGAGGCGGTGCGAGCAGAACTGGCCGACCCCATATCAGACCCGGTCCTCCTGGCCTTTGCCGGCGCTATTGAAGAGGGGACCGAGACCGTGCTCCGCGTCCTGGCCGACCTAGGTTCGCAGATCACCGCTGACATCCAACTGGCAGAGAAGATCAGGACCATCCAGACCCAGTCCAGGGTGGCTAACTGGGGCTGTTTTGCCATGCCGTACGCGATCCTTCTCTTCTTGTGCGCGACGAACCCGTCGTACAGGAGTTTCTTTTCTCAACCTGTGGGCCTGGTGGTCGTGGTGGTTGGGGGCATCATGTCCGTCGTCGGCCTGGCCGCGTCTCGGCGTTTGGTCCGCCCGATCGCCGCCACAGAAAGGGTCTTCGTGCAGAGCGCGTCGCCATGGGCCCGGTAATGATCGACGCCGCCTTCTGCGCCCTGCTTGGTGGTAGCACCGTTTTTTGGACGGCGACGCGGTTGGCCCATCCCCGGCGGTCACCGATAGGCCGGTTGTCGCTCTACCTGGAGGGCGCCAGGGCCCGTCTCGGAGGCACACCCGCGGTCGCCACCGGACCGCTCCTGGCCGGGGAAGCCTTCCGGCGGGTCCTGGGGCCATTGGTCGGCGGGGCCGTGTCCCGGGTGGCAAAGGTGGGCCGGCTCGGTCCGGCTGCCAACCTCGAACTGTCCCTACGCCAGGCGGGTGTGAAGCTCGCGCCGGACGCCTACAGGCGCGAGTACCTCCGCTGGCTGATCGGTACGCCGCTCGTCCTGGGGCTGATCGGGGCACTGACGGGCAAGGCCAGCTTTGTGGTCCTCTTCTTCGCCGCGGGCGTTTTTGTCGGTGCCCGGCGCCTGCCCGAGCGTCTCAAGGCCCAGGCCAGACGGCGCTCCGACAGGGTGCGGAGCGACCTGCCGACCGTGGCGTCCATGCTGGCCTTGAAAATAGAAAACAACAAGAGCCTGGTGGTAGCCGTCTCCGACGTGGCCGCCCAGGGATCCGGACCAGTGGCCGAGGAACTGGGGCGGGCCGTCCACCTTATAAACGCCGGGTACGGCGAAGCGCCTGCATTTGAGCTCGTGGCGAAGGAGTCCGCCGAACCGGCCGCGTCTCGCTTCTACCGGTTCTTGGCCGCCGCCACCGGCGGAGGCCTGGACCTGGCCAAGGCGCTACTGGACCAGGCCAACGAACTTAGGGCGCAGCGCCGCGAGGAGATCGAACGCAGCTCCGCTCAGCGTCAGATGGCGCTGATCATCCCCAACCTAGTTTTCATGGCGCCGGTACTGTTCGCCTTCCTATTGGCACCGCTTCCCCAATTGTTGTTCGGAAAGTAATACCAACCATGAGCCAAGCGCTCTGAAATGAAAGGACACTCGATGGCACACGTTGCCCGGGCCGTTCCGGCCCAGATTTCTTCCCGCTTATCACTGCGCCAACGCGCCGCCGCCCGCCTCCGGCGCCTGCTCGGGGACCAACGAGGGAGCCAGATCACTGACAACCTCGGTTTGATCGTGGTCGGCATCGTGGCCGTCGTGGCCATCGGCGGGTTAATTTCGGGACTGGACACGACCATCTTCAAATATGTCACGACCGAGCTCGGCCTGGGCTGAGGGCGTTACGGGCATGCGGCGACGTCGTGAGGCCGGCTCGGCCCTTGTCAGCGGGGTGATCGGGATCGTGTTCCTTCTCGTACTTTTCATCGGCGCCCTCAACGTGGTCGTCGACGAGTATGCCAAGGGCGCGGTCCGCACCGCCGTGGACGAGGCCGCTCAGGCCGGGGCCACCGCGGGCGGTTCTATCGCCAGTTGCGAGAGCAAGGCAGCCGAAGTGCGCGCCGACCTGTTACCGGGCCCGCTCGGGTCGGGGCTCGTCGTCAACTGCCTCGTTCAAGGGGACGAGATGGTGGCCTCTTTCGTCGGGACCGTACGGGGCTTGTCGCCCCCGGTGCCTCCAGTCGGCATCTCCGTTACCGGTTTATCGGTCATCGAGGAGGCGCCGGCGCAGTGATCTCGCCTCGGCCGTCCCAACTCGAAGAGGGAAGCACCACCCCCCTCAGCCTTATGCTCGGCTTGGGCCTGATCGTCATACCCGTGCTCGTCCTGGTACTTACGCTCCCAGCCTGGGAACAAAGGACCGTCGACGCTCAGGATGCCGCCCGCAACGCCGCCCGAGCGTTGGTAGTGGCGGACGATTGGGGCGATGGTGTGGCGGCCGCAGACCAGGCCGTGTACGAGACCGTCAGCAGCGATGGCCTGGTCGCCGCCGACGTCAGCCTTTCGCTTTCCGGCTCTTTGAAGCCGGGCAGCACTGTAACGGCGTCGGTGACAGTGCTCGTGCCCGCCGGCAACGTGCCCGGCCTCGGCTTCATCGGCACCCTGCACTACACCGCCAGTTCCACTCAGCACGTCGACGCCTACCGGGACTCCGGCTCGTGAGCGGCACCCCCCGGGCCGTCTGGCTTCACCGGGCCGTCTGGCTTCACCGGGACAGGGCCCGAGATGAACGCGGCGACGCCATGGTGGTCTGGTGCTTGCTGATCGCGGTGATGCTGATCCCGCTGGGCGGGCTTTCGATCGACCTGTGGCACGGCATCGAAGTTCAGCGCCAGCTGCAATCGGCGGCTGAGGACGCCGCATTAGCCGGTGCGTCCGGCATCGACGTAGGGCAGTACCGCCAAAATGGCTGCATTGTCCTCGACCCGTTGGTCGCCGTCCCGCTGGCCGAAGCCAATATCGCCTCGCAGGCAGGGCTGGGACCGCTGGCGGGGACAGACATTGTGATCACTTACGACCGGCGCCAGATATCGGTCACGTTGGAACAAGACGTGCACCTGACCCTCCTTTCCTGGGTTGAGGGCAGCAAGCCTCTTGTAGTTGTCGCGACGGCATCGAGCGGGCCAGAGGGTTCGGTATCGGGAAGTGGGTGCGCGTGAAGAAAGTAATGAGGGAGGCAGGTGCACGGGAGCGAGGTTGGGTACGCCGGCCGATGAGGCCTGTGGTGGCGGCCGTAGTATTAGCGATCGCGCTGTCCGGGGGCGTCCAGGCCGGGGCCCTGGCCGGCTTCCAGGCCGCCAGCCGAAGTAGTTGTGGCGGCTCGGGCAACCTCGGTGCCACGGTAGGAGCCCGGCTCGGTTGTCCGGGGCCGCCCGGGGCTACCCAGACGCCGGGGCGTACCACCGTCACCACGACGCCGGTCGTCCCGGCGTCGAGCGGGCAAGCCAGCGATGGCCCGGGGCAGACACCCGCTCCGCCTCCCAATGACTGGGGTTACCTGACGTGCCCAAGTGGGGCGGGGTCAAATGCCGTACTCCGTGCTAGGCAGTACGGCCCGGGCGGCCTGGCGACGGGGTCGAGATCGGTGATCTGCCCGTCTGGACAGACAGCCTCGACGTCCCCGCCTCCACCACCCCCGCCACCGCCCTCAGCCGGGGACGTGTGGGCAGAGGTACCTCTTCCGGCCCCGGTCCTCGCTATAAATCCTGCCGCCGCCGGGATCACACAACTCGCCAGCTGGTTCTGGGTGACCGGTGCGGGCCGGCCCGTAACAGTGGCGGTGAACATCGACGCCTACACCGTGACCGCCACCGCCAGCCCGGTGGCGTACCAGTGGACCTTTGGCGACGGCTCGAGCGCGGCGAGCACTAGCCCGGGCGGCGAGGGTGAACCGTCGGTGACCCACACGGATGTCGAGATGGGCACCTACAGCGTTAGCCTGGCGGTGGAGTACGCCGGCAGCTACACCTTCGCCGGGCCGGCCGGGACGGGGTCGAACAGTCTGGGGGTTTACTGGCAGCTGCCCGTCAACACGTCGTATACGGTCCAAGAGGTCCGGTCGGTGCTCGTAACCACAGGGAGCGATTGACGGTGCCGACGGCCCCGTCACTGTGGCAACTGGCTGGCGTCGAGGCTCGGGCTTTCCGAGGGGGCGACGGGCGCAACGTGACATCGAGGCTCGTGTTCAAGACGGGCATGCTCATCGCCCTGGGAGCCTTTGACCGTCGCGTACATCCGTCCGGGCAAGCTGTTTGCCTGTTGGCCCCGCGGTGGCCGCGTCTGGTCTTGTCCACGACCGGCGCCGTCGTGATAGCCGGGCTGATCGGGGCCGTCTTGGCGCCGCTCGGCTGGGCGCTGCTGGTGTTGACTGCTCTTGTATTTCTGCCCCTCGCCGTCCGGGCGACAATGGCGCTGCCGGCCAAGAGGCGGTTGGGGCGGATAGGGCCGCCCGGTCGTCGTCGTCACATCTATGTCCATTCGGTGGCCAGCACCCGTCCCGGCGCGGGTGCCGAACTGATGACGTTGTTAGCCGGCGAGGCCGACCAGAAGGGCTGGCTGCTGGTGCTGGACGCCGAAAATGAGAACCTGGGCGCGTATTACTTAAGGTTCGGTTTCGCCCGGGGTGGTGCGGTGAGCATGCCCGACGGCACGGTCCGGGTGCGTATGTGGCGTCAGCCTCAAGACGGGCGAGGGAGGTGCTGATGAGCTCAGGTCGGCTACGCGGTTACCTTGACGCCACCGGCGTCGTTTTGGGTGAAAGTGCCTTACTGGTCTTCTTCGTGCAGGCAAGAGGCCTTCTCGGCTCTGTCGACCTGGCGCACTTTCTCACCTGGGCCCAGCAGTCCAGTCCGGAGCCCGCCCTGACCGCGCTCGTCCGGCTGCTCGGTATTTGCGTCTCCGCCTGGTTGCTCTTCAGCACGGCGATGTACGGAGTAGGAGTGCTGACGGGCAGCCGCCGCCTCCTCGAGCGTTCACGCGTTATCACGCCGGCGCTGGTCAGGCGGATCTTGGACACGCTGGCGGCGGCGTCGGTGGCGGCTTCCTCCATCGGTGGTACCGCGGCCCTGGCCGGCGCCTCGAGTGCGTCCCATATCGTCGGCGCCGTACGGCCGGGAAGCGGCCCGCAACCGCCGGGCAAGTTCGTCACTTCGCCCATGGCGACGTCGCCAGCACCGGCGCGCGTGAGCGTGACGGCATTAGGCCGCCATTTCCCGCACCCGGGCGAGGTGCCCCATGGGCTCCCCCCGGCGGCCTCCGGCATGGAGGAGGACGAGGAAGTCCCGAGCCCCGGCAACGGTTTTGCCGGGTTGCCGGCGGGGACCAAAGTGATCGTCGTGCAGCCCGGCGATTGCCTGTCCGTGCTGGCTGAACGCCATTTGGGAGACTGGCGCCTGGATACTGAGATAGAGGCGCTCAACTATGGCCGGGCCCAGCCAGATGGCCGGGCTCTTGTCGACGACCACTGGATTTATCCTGGCTGGGTCTTGGTTATGCCGGCGAAGGCCTCAGGGGCCACTGTGGTGGGGGAGAGCTCGATGCCCGCCCTCGCGCCCAAACCCGCCGCCCCCGCACCAGCAGCTCCCGCCCCCGCACCAGCAGATCCCGCTCCAGCCCGGGCAGTTCCTGCTCCGGTGGTCCCGGCCCCCTCCCCCGGTCCGGTGGTGACTGCGCCCGCTCCAGGAGTGACCGCTCCCGTAGTGACCGCTCCCGCCCCGGTGGCGCCAGCACGGCCGCCGGGTGCGCGGCCCGGGCCGGTGGCGCGTGCAGCGCTGAGGCCAGCGGGCGCACGGGGCACCGACGTGAGCAAGGGCCACGACGACAATGTTGTTGCCGTCTTGGCGATAGGTGCTGTGGCGGCGGCCGGTGCGCTGTGGAGGCTCGACGGCATGCGTCGCGAGCTACGCCACGATCGCCCTCGGGGCTGGGCGATCGCCCGCAACAGGGTCACAGTGGAGGCCGCAGAGCGCCGTTCCCGGGCCGTGGCCGACAGTCAGGCGATGCGCTGGGTAGACCTCGGCCTTCGCTACCTGAGCGGGCTGGTCGAGCAGGTCTCCAGTGAGGACCACGCGAACATTCCCTCGCTGGTACTTGTCAAGGTGGGTAAAGCCGGCTTGGAGATCGTGCTGTCACCTCCCCCCAAAGGCCGGTTGGGCTGGTTCTCGCCGACCGCCGACGGAGCTGGCCTTGTGCTCGACTCGGACCTTGAGATCGAGGACCTCGAGTTGCTGGCGGCCGACCACTGGCCGGCCTGGCCCGTCGTCGTGAGCCTGGGTGAGAGCGACGAGGGGACCGTGCTGGTGAACCTGGAGTACGCCGGGTCGGTGTCGGTCGAAGGCGACAGCAAGGTTGTGCGGGGAGCACTTGGCGCCATCCTTTTGCAACTTGTGAGCCAACCCTGGTCTCAGGAAATGCTGGGGGGGCTGTACGCCGTCGGGGAGCCGACGCTGGACGACCGGTTGGCGCCTGTGCAGCGGGTGCCCGGCGACAAGGCCATGGACCTGGCGGAGAAGCTGGACAACATCGCCGAGGCTCGGGAGGAAGTGGCTGGAGATCTGTCGCTTTCTGCCCTGAGGGCTATGGCGTGTGAGGCACTTCCCAACGTCGTCGTAGCCTTTGCCGGGACGCCCGACGGGGCGCGGCAGTGCCTGGCAGAAGCCGCTCTTCCTGAACGAAGTGGCGTCGTGTTGGTCGGAGCCGGGCCGATTACCGGCGCTCGATGGCGACTAGTCCTGGGCCGCGGGGACGGGTTGCTGGAGGGCAATGTCGAAGGCTGCCCTACTTCGTGGAAGCTGAGAACGGGTTGGGATCTCGAGGAGGTTGCATTAGTGGCTGAAGCACTGGGGACGGCTACCGACCGGGACGGGGCGATAGTCGTCGCCACCCCCGCCACGGCAGTGGCGAGCGACGAGCTCGTCGATGTCCGCACCGACGGTGAAGGACCGCACGAGGCGCAGCGCGCGCACGTGGAGATCCTTGTCCTCGGGCCGGTGGACGTGGCCGGCGGCGAAATTGGTGCGGTTGAGCCGTCCCGGCGCATGGCCGCGCTGGGGTTGCTGGCCTACATGGCCTCGCACGACCGGCCGGTCAGCGCTGACCAGCTGGCGGGCTCGCTGTGGCCTCTTGATGCCACCAAAGACAATGTTGGCGGCCCGCAGCGCAAAACCGTCATGAACGTGATCTCACGGGCCAGAGCCGTCCTCGGTTATGGCGCCGGCGGCCACGAACGCCTTGTGCACACTCCGCAGGGCTACCGGCTGGCGGAGGACGTGAGCTCGGATTGGGCGAGGTTCGAGAAGTTGGTTGGCCGCGCTCGTTCCCAGCCCCCGCACCAGGCGATGGCAGTTTTGCGCCGCGCCCTGGAGCTGGTGCGGGGCGAGCCGTTCAGTGGTGCCCTGTCAAGCCAGTTCTTTGAGTGGGTGGCGAGCGAGCACCTCGACCTGACCTTCTCGGCCAAGATCGTGGACGTCGCCCAGGACTTGGGCGAACTGGCGCTCGAGGCCGAGGACTATGAAACCGTGCTCTGGGCGGTCGAAAAGGGCCTCCTGCTCGAGCCGACCCGGGAGGAAATGTTCCGCTTGTGGATGCACGCCCTGGGCCGGATGGGCCGTCCCGGCGGGGTGGACGACGTCTACCGCCGGCTCAAGCTGGTGCTGCGCCAGCGCATCCACCCTCTCCAAGAACCTCAGCCGGGCAGCTACAGCGTGTGGCGTACTTACACGGCCGGAGAGCTGACGCGCACGCCGGGCTAGCGGCCGGCGCCGCGTGCAGACGGCGCACGCAGACGACCTGTGGTGATAGTCGCCGGTCCGCGGCGCGGGGTCTGGTACCTTAAATCAGATATGTGCACGGCGATTACCTGCCCCGACTGCGGGCGTCCCACATGGCAAGGGTGTGGTCTCCATATCGAGCAAGCGCTGGCCCACGTGCCGCCCGCAGAGCGCTGCCAGTGCGACACGGGGCAGGCGGCCCCCGGTACCCGGGGCGGTCAGCACTTCTTGCCGAGACGCCCTGGCTGATGCCGGCCCGACAATTTAGCCGGCCCGACCATTTAGGGGGTAGGCCCATGGCTCAACGTGTTGTCGTCGTCGGCGGAGTCGCCGGCGGGATGTCCACTGCTACGCGCCTGCGCCGGCTCGACGCCGAGGCCAGCATCGTCGTGCTGGAGCGGTCCGGGCATGTCTCGTTCGCCAACTGTGGACTGCCTTACTACATAGGCGGGGTGATCGAAGAGGAGGAGGACCTCACCCTCCAGACCCCCCGCTCGCTGTTGGAGCGTTTTCGCCTCGACGCCCGGGTCGACGAGGAGGTCATCGCCATAGACCGGGCGGCGCGCACAGTCACCTCCCGCTCCACGCTCACCGGCCTGGAGACGGTCGTCGGGTATGACAAGCTCGTCCTCAGCATGGGGGCGGCGCCGGTGCGCCCGCCCATCCCGGGCTACGACCGCGTCCGGACTTTACGCACGGTCGAAGACGCCGCCCGCCTGGCCGAGGACCTCGAGTCGGCGCCGTCCCGCGCCGTCGTCATCGGGGCTGGTTTCATCGGGCTGGAGATGGCGGAGAACCTCGTTGCTCAGGGCGTCGATGTGACGCTGGTCGAGGCTACGCCGCAGGTGCTGCCGCCGCTCGACCCCGAGCTGGCCGTCTTGGTGCAGGACGAGCTCATCGCCCACGGGGTCGACGTGAGGTTGAGGGCGAGGGTCACGTCTATCGGCCACCTCACGGTCACCTTGGAGGACGGACGTGTGCTCCCCGCTGACCTGGTGGCCGGGGCCATCGGGGCCCGGCCCGAAGTCGGGCTGGCCGAGCGGGCCGGCCTGGAGCTCGGGCCCAGGGGCGGGATCGCCGTCAACGACGCCAACCAGACGAGCGACCCCGACATCTACGCCGTGGGGGACGCGGTCGAAAAGCCCGACGCCGTCTCCCACACTACCTCGCTCATTGCCCTCGCCAACGTGGCCAACCGTCAGGGCCGCCGGGTGGCCGACCACATCGCCGGGCGGCCGTCGCACGTCGTCGCCTCTCTGGGGACAGCCATCGTGAAGGTGTTCGACGTAGTGGCGGCCACCGTGGGTTGGAACGAGCGGCAGTTGACAGCGGCCGGCCGGGCCTTCCGAGCCATCCATTCACATCCCTTCGACCACGCCACCTATTACCCTGGTGCCACCCGGATGTCCATGAAGTTGCTGTTCGACCCGGCCGACGGGACGGTACTGGGCGCCCAGGTGGTGGGGGGCAACGGGGTCGACAAACGCATAGACGTGATCGCCACGGCCATGGCAGTGGGCATGACCGCGGAGCGCCTGGCGGACCTCGAACTGGCCTACGCCCCGCCGTTCTCTTCGGCCAAGGACCCCGTCAACCAGCTTGGTTACATGGCCGAGAACGTGCTCAACGGGGACTGCGACGTCGTGAGCCCGGGCGAGCTCGCCGCCCTGGTGGCAGGGGGCTGGTTGCTGGTGGACGTCCGCACCGAAAAGGAGTACGCCGAAGGAGCCATCCCGGGAGCGCTCAACGTGCCTGTCGACCAGCTCGCCGACCATGTGGACCTTCTCGGCCGGGGCCCGGTGCTCGTGTACTGCGAGGTCGGCCAGCGGGGGCACACGGCGACGGCCCTACTGCAGGAGCTGGGCCTGAAGACGCGCAACCTGGACGGCGGGTACCGCACGTGGACGGCGTGGACGCGGGCGCACTCAAGCGACCGGTAGGCCGAGAAAAGAGCCGACCACCCCGATAGCCCCGGCGCCCACCAGCCCCAGCACCACGTTGCCGCGCAGGACCACGAGCCAGACCAGCGCCGCGCCCAGCACGCCGACTTGCCAGACGTGGGCCAGGGCCAGGCCCAGGGGGACGGCGGCGCCGGCGATGGCCCCGATGGCAGCAGGACCAGCGCCGGCCAGGAAGCCCTGCGCGCTGGCACTGGCCCGAATGCGCCCGAAATGCCCGCCCCCGAACAGCACGAAACAGAACGAAGGGGCGAAGGCTATGAGCGGGGCCAGGAGGCCCCCTCCCAGTTTGGCGGCCGCGTAGCCGACCACGGCCACGGTCTGGACGACCGGCCCGGGGGTGACCTGGCCGAGGGCGACGGCGTTGAGGAACTGGGCGTTGGTCATCCAGTGGTAGTGGTGCACGGCGTCCGACTGCATGAGGGGGACGATGACGAAGCCTCCCCCGTAGGACAGGGCGCCCACCTTCAGGGCCACCCAGGCCAGGGCGCCGATGCCGCCCACGGGCGGCGCCAGGGTCGCCAGCCAGGCCAGCGCCGTCGTCCTCGGCCCGGAGCCGCCCGGGGCGCTGACGGCTCGCCAGGTCAGCTCGGCGAGCCCGGCGACCAGGAGCACGAGCACGAGGTAGGGCCCGATGGTGGCGGCCGCCACCCCTCCGGCAAGGGCGTAGGCGCCCCAACGCAGCCGCGCCGGCGCCTGGGTACCGGCCCGCGCCCAGCTCGAGGGGACTAGCCCTATGGCGGCATTGAGGGCCACGGCGGCGACGGCCGAGCCGGCTCCTGCCGCCGCGCCCGTCACCCAGCGGGGCGGGCGGCTTTCAAGGAACAAGGCCGACAGGGCGAGGATGGCAACCAGCCCGGGGAGGATGAAGCACGTCCCGCCCACGAGAGCTCCCCGCCACCCCCGCAGCCGCCAGGCGCAGTAGATGGCCAGCTGGGTGGAGGCGGGGCCGGGCAGGAGGTTGGTGGCGGCGATGGCGTCCTCGAACTCACCGGCGGACAACCAGGCTCTTTGGCTGACGCACAACTTGCGTAGGAGGGATATGTGGGCCGGGGGCCCGCCGAAGCCGGTGCAGCCGATCCGGCCCCATTCGGCGGCGATGGTGCTCAAGCGCACGGGCGCCGGGGGCTTCCCCATGGGTTGGACCGGCTTCCTAGGACAGTGGCTGAAGGGTCGCGGGCGACCGGGGCCGGCTCCAAACGCCGGTCACGAACCCCGGAAGGGGGTGCGGGGGTACGTGACCGGCGCAAACCCAGGGGCGAGGGTTCCCTGGGAGGGAGGACCTCACATCCCTGTGACGTCTACTGCAAGCTACCGGGCGTAGGTTTCGGGGGTGCAACGGCCGCGTTGCAGAAAAGTAAACACTTATGGCCGGTCTGGTGAACGGCGAACAGGAGGTACCGACGCCGCGAACTTAGTCGGCCGCCGCCGGCCGGCGGCCACGGGCAAGCCAGGCGCGGGTGGGCCAGGTCAGGCTGGTTTGATGTCGGGCCAGTTAAATGAAGGGACCGTCTGCCTACGGGCGGGAGGAGCCCGCAAGCAGACGGCCCATCCCCGGTTGGAGCGGCAGAGGGGGGCTGGCTCCAGGGGAGATGGTGAAAGGAGATCGTTGAGGGGATCTTGTCCGGGCGGCCCGAGGTAAGTGAGGAGGGGGGTTTGGTGCCAGCCGGACTAGGGGGGTGGTCCCGGGCGCATCTCCTTTCTCTTCCTTGTATTGTTCTCGGCCGAATTCAAGAAGCCCTGAAGGCAGGCTGAGCTTTCCCTGAGACGCCCCGTGGGCGCGGTCCCCACGGCGCGGGCGAAAATTCTGGAAGGAAGCCGCTCCCTCGCCTAGCCTGGACAACGTCCTCGCCTGGGGCCGTCGGGGAGCATCTCGGGCCCGGGGCGGTCTGCCCGCTTATTTGCGGTGGGTGGCCGGGGGGACGGTCGGCCAAGGCCGGAGAGGGTGGTTCGACGCGAGACCCGCACTGGTAGATGGACGGGAGGCCCACGGAGGCCAGGCCGGCGCAGCCGGCTTGAGCAGCTCGGTCCAGGTCATAGACGTGACGGCCGGGCCGCGGCGGGCGGACGTGGAGGAGAGCCGGCGCCGGGCCCGCCAAGGCTGGGCCTTCATGCGCCGGGCCATGGCCGGCCACTGGAGAGTGCTG
>JBEKNX010000080.1:0-13644 GCA_049522375.1 Acidimicrobiales bacterium
CGGCCGGCCCGGCCCGGCCGGCGGCTGTCTGCCCGTGATGGGCCGGCCCGGCTGGCGGGGCACGGGATCGGGCATCAGTCTTCCTCTACGGCGAGGACCAGGACATAGAAGATCAAGGAAACCTTCATCACGCTCCACACGCTCACACGCCTGACTACCTGACGCCTGACGGTGCCGCGAACGGCCTGGGGCTTGCCGTTGCCCTCAACGGGTAAAGGAGGCCCGTAGGGAGTCCGGCGGACCGGCGCCGCTCCTGGCGGCGCCATGGGCCCAGCCGGTGGTCGGGGACGTTGCAGGCCGACAGCTTGGGTCGTTTCTCCCGGCCCACCTCGTCCCGTCCGTCCCGGCGGGGCCGCGCCGCGTTGGCCGGGGGGAAAATAGGTACCCCCTCCCGGCGCCCCGGCATAACGGGGCATCTCGGGCTGAGGCTGTCCCCAACCTGCCGGCGGGGGGGCGCTCGGCCGGCCCGGCCCGGCCGGCGGCTGTCTGCCCGTGATGGGCCGGCCCGGCTGGCGGGGCACGGGATCGGGCATCAGTCTTCCTCTACGGCGAGGACCGGGGCCACCGAAGCAACCTCTTGGCCCGGGTCGACGCTCACCACCCTGACACCAGTAGCGTCTCGGCCCTGGCTCGAGATCTCGCGCGCGGCCAGGCGCACGACAACCCCAGAGGAAGAGATAACAAGGATCTCGTCCTCGAGCCCGACGGTGAAGGCTGAGACCACGCCGCCTCTCTTGCTCGTCAAGCGGATCCCGCGAACACCCAAGCCGCCCCGCCCCTGGCGGTTGAAGTGGTGAAGTTGGGTGCGTTTGCCATAGCCGGCGCTCGTCACCATAAGGATACTGGTCTCATCGCGTGCTATGTCGGCGGCGACGACCTCGTCGCCGGCGCGCATCGCCATGCCCCTCACGCCCGCGGCGTCCCGGCCCATCGCCCGGACGTCGGCCTCTGAGAACCTGATCGTCATCCCTGCTCGGCTCACCATGAATATGTCGTCCTGCCCGGTCGTAACGATCACCGAAACCAGTTCATCGCCTTCACGCAGGTTGAGGGCTATCAGGCCGTCACGGCGGCTCCGGTCGTACTCGGCGAAAGCGGTCTTTTTCACCTGCCCCTGCTTGGTGGCAAAGACAAGGTACCTGTCCGAGTGGAACTCGCGGGTGTCGATGAGGGCCTGGATGCGCTCTCCAGGGGCCAAGGGGAGCAGGTTGACGATGGCCGTACCCCGGGCCGTCCGCTCCTGCAACGGCACTTCGTACGCCCGCAGCCGGTAGACCCGGCCCAAGTTGGAAAAGAAGAGCAAGTAGGCATGAGCCGTCGTGTGGATGACTTTGGCCACTATGTCGGCCTCGCGCAGGTTGGTGCCCCGCATGCCGCGCGTCCCCCGGCCCTGGGTCCGGTAGGTCGACGCCGGCACCGCCTTTATGTAGCCCGCCCGGCTCATGGTAATGACCAGCTCGCCGTCCTCGATGAGGTCCTCGGGCGCCATTTCGCCCGGGTCGATGGTGACCTGCGCCAAGCGCGGCGTGGCGAAGCGCGCTTTTATCTCGCCAAGCTCGGCCTTGATCACGCCGTTCATGAGGACCTGGTCGCTCAGGAGGGCCTCAAGCTCGCCGATCGTCTGGCGCAGCTTGGCCATCTCTTCTTCCAGGTCGGCCCGGCCCAGCCGGGTCAGGCGAGCCAGTTGCATGTCCAGGATGTGCTCGGCTTGTACTTCCGAGAACTCAAAGGGCGCCGCTATGAGTTTGTCCCTCGCCTCACCGCGACTGTCCGACTCCCGGATCGCGGTGATGATGGCGTCGATCATGTCCAGGGCTTTGATAAGCCCCTCGACGATGTGAGCCCTGGCTCTGGCCCGCCGGAGGCGGTACTCGCTGCGCCGGCGCACGACGTCCACCTGGTGGGCGACGTACGCCTCCAGAGCGGACTTCAGGGTGAGGGTGCGAGGGACCCCGTTTACCAGGGCGACCATGTTGACACCGAAGCTCGTTTGCAGCGGCGTCAGCTTGAACAGGTTGTTCAGTACGACGTTGGCGTTGGCGTCCCGCTTGAGGGGGATCACGATCTTCGTGTCGTTGCCGGCAGAGAGGTCCTGGATGTCCCGGATGCCCTCTAGCTCCCGGCTGTTGACGAGCTCGGCGATGCGCTCCTGGATGGCCCGTGAGCTCGCCTGGTACGGCAGCTCGGTCACTACGATCTGCTCACCGCTCCGGGTCTCCTCGATGGTGGCCCGTGCCCGCATCCGGACTGAGCCCCGGCCCGTGCGGTAGGCGTCGATTATCCCCTGCCGCCCCAGGATGAGCGCGCCGGTGGGGAAATCAGGCCCCCTCACAAACCTCATCAGGTCGTCAGTGCTGGCGTCGGGATGGTCTATCAGGTAATTCGTGGCGTCGATGACTTCGCCTAGGTTGTGGGGCGGGATGTTGGTAGCCATACCCACGGCTATGCCCTGGCTGCCATTGACCAGCAAGTTTGGGAAGCGGGCGGGGAGAACGGTCGGCTCGTCCTCCTCGTTGAGGTAGTTGCGCCCCATGTCGACGGTTTCTTCGTCGATGCTCTCCAAGATGTGCATGGCCAGCGGCGCTAGGCGGCACTCCGTATAGCGGGCGGCAGCAGGCGGGAAATCGGGAGAACCATAGTTGCCGTGGAAATCTATGAGCGGGTTGCGCAAACTGAAGGGCTGGGCCATCCGCACGAGCGCGTCATAGATCGCCATGTCCCCGTGAGGGTGGAACCTCGCCATGGTCTCGCCGACGACCTTGGCGCACTTTACGTGCGGCCGGTCGCCCCGGTAGTTCTGCACGTGCATCGTGTACAGGATCCGGCGGTGCACCGGCTTGAGGCCATCACGGGCGTCAGGGAGGGCCCGTTGCACTATCACAGACATGGCGTACTCCAAGAAGGAGCGCTCCATCTCCACGTTGATCTCTACGGGCTCGACCCCGGTTACCGTGCCGTCGCCGCCGTCGTTCCCATCGCTGGCGTCGGCGCCGTCAGCCCCGCCGGCACCCGGGAAGGGTGTGTCCGTCATCAGATGTCCAGGAACCGCACGTCGCCGGCGTTGTCGGCGATGAACTTCTTGCGCTGCTCGACGTCGTCGCCCATCAGGACACTGCACCGGTCATCGGCAATGGCGGCCTGTTCGATCTCCACCTGTAGGAGCGTCCTGTGCGCCGGGTCCATCGTGGTGCCACCAAGCTCGTGCCAGTCCATCTCGCCCAAGCCCTTCAACCGGTTGAACTCGGCCTTGTGGTTCTGGCGCTCGGCCAGGAACCGCTGTCGCGCCGCTTCGTCCTTCAAGTAGATCTTTTCCTTGCCGACAGTGGTTGAAAACAGGGGGGGTTGCGCACAGTACACATGGCCCTCTTCGACCAGGGGCGTCATCTGGCGGAAGAAGAACGTCAGCAGGAGCGTGCGGATATGGCTTCCGTCGACATCGGCGTCGGCCAGGATGATCACCTTGTGGTACCTGATCTTGGAGACGTCGAAATCCTCGCCCACGCTGGCCCCGATGGCAGCCACCAAGGCCTGGATCTCGTTGTTCTTGAGCATCTTGTCGACGCGGGCGCGCTCGACATTGAGGATCTTGCCTCGTATCGGCAATATGGCTTGGTTCTCAGGGTTGCGGGCCCGGACCGCCGACCCCCCGGCTGAGTCGCCTTCTACGATGAACAGCTCGGCCGCGCCCGGGTCTCGGGTACGGCAGTCAGTGAGCTTGCCGGGCATCCCGGCACCTTCCAGAGGCGACTTGCGGCGGGTTGCTTCGCGGGCGTCGCGCGCCGCAGCCCTGGCCCGGGACGCCTGGATGGCCTTGGCCACGATGAGGCGCGCTTCGGTCGGGTTTTCCTCAAGCCACTCGGCAAGTTTCTCGTACGTGGCCCGCTCCACCAAGGAACGGATCGACGTGTTGCCGAGCTTGGCCTTGGTCTGGCCCTCGAACTGAGGATCACGCAACTTGACCGAAACTATGGCGCACATCCCCTCCCGGATGTCCTCGCCGAGGAGGTTCTCTTCCTTCTCTTTGAGAAGCCCGCGTGCGCGCGCGTACTTGTTGACGACGTTGGTGAGGCCCTTCTTGAGGCCCTCGACATGGGTGCCGCCCTCGATAGTGGCTATGCCGTTGGCAAAGCCGTGCAGGCCTTCGTTGTAACCGGTGTTCCACTGGAGGGCGACCTCGACCTCACCCTCGCTTTCGGCCACCTTGAAATAAGACACCCGCTTGAACAGCGGGTCTTTGGTGGAGTTGAGGTATTTGACGAAGTCGATTATCCCGCCCTTGTAGCAGTAGGTTACGGGAGCCATGCCACCCTCCCGCTCGTCCCGAAAATTGATCTCGAGACCGGCGTTCAAGAACGCGTACATCTGGAGGCGCTCGACCACCGTCTGGCCCCTGAAGGTCACCTCTTCGAAGATGGTCGGATCCGGCCAGAACGTAACTGTTGTCCCGTTGTGGTTGCGGGGAGATGGGCCGACGACCTCGAGCTTGCCGTCGGGGGTGCCGCCGTTGACGAACTGCATCCGGTGGTGCTTGCCGTCGCGGTCGACCTCGACGACGAGACACCGCGACAGGGCGTTGACCACTGACACGCCGACCCCGTGAAGGCCGCCGGACACCTTGTACCCGGTGCCGCCGAACTTGCCTCCGCCGTGCAGTTTGGTCAGGGCGATCTCCACACCGGAGAGGTTGTACTGCGGGTTGACGTCGATAGGTATGCCGCGCCCATTGTCGGTGACACGGCAGCCACCGTCGGCCAGCAATGTCACGTCTATGCGGGTGCAGTACCCGGCCATCGCTTCGTCGACCGAGTTGTCTACGACCTCCCACACTAGGTGGTGCAAGCCGGTGGGCCCCGTTGAGCCGATGTACATCCCCGGACGCTTGCGGACAGGCTCGAGGCCCTCGAGCACGGCCATGTCCTTGGCGGAGTACCTATCGTCCAAGGCGTTCAACTCCTCCTCGACCTTGGTCATGATCAGCCTTCGGTTCTCTCGTTTGTGCGGTCGGAACACGACGTCGCGTAGGCGCGTCGCAAGGTGGTTGCAGGTTTTACCCGAGGGTTGCAGGCTGGTCTCCCGCACCACAACCAGGTAACTAGTCTACCAGCCCCGGCCTTCCCAAGGGCTGACCTGGACCGCCAGCGAACCAACTTCGAACCCACCGGCCCGTAAGCGGGCCAGAAGGTCGCCGGACAAGAACCGCAGCTCGCTAGCCCAGGCATGGTGGTCCGTACCCAGCGTGAGCTCTCCGTTCTTCAACGACACGGGCCAGGAATGGGCCGCCACCTCGCCGCCGACGAGCGCAGCCCATTGCCCTCCCAGGGCGGCGAGCTCCAAGGCACCGTCGGCTCCGATGGCAGAGGCGGCGTCGCTCAGGGAAGCACCCACCCTCCTGGGTTCGCTGGCGCTCCTGGGGGAGCGGCCCTGCCCGGAGCGGCGCCGACCTGGGCCATCAGTGTTCACCGGTTGCCAACTTAGGCGCGTTCACCCGTCGCTACACCGGGGCGGCACGGCCTGGGTAGATGACCCCGGAGTGCACCTGTGCCCGCTCCACCACCGGCAGTCCGGCCGGCACCGGGCCCGCCGCCGTCAACAGGGTCTGTCCTTCGGGCAGACAAGAAGCCAAGGCAGCACAGCGGCTCGGGTCCAGCTCTGAGAACACGTCGTCGAGCAGGAGCACAGGGCTGGTGCCCTGGCGGTCGGTGACAAGAGCGTGCCCGCCAAGCCGCAGCGCCAGGGCCACGCTCCTCTGCTCGCCCTGAGAAGCCTGGGCCCGTGCCCCCAGCCCGTGCACCCTGATCACCAGGTCGTCGCGTTGAGGGCCTACCGAGGTGACCGCCCGCCTCACGTCTTCGGCCCGGCTTGCGTACAGGGCGTCCAAGAGCGGACCTCCCCAGCTGCGCTCGTAAACAAGGTCGACAACCCCGGTCGTCCGTGCTCCACCGGTGCTGAGCCGGGAGTACGACTGGTCGACTTCGGGCTGGAGGTCGGAAACCAGAGCTTCGCGCTCCCGTGCCACCGTCTCCCCGATACTGGCAAGTTTCGCGTCCCAAACCTCGAGCACACCCTCGACGTTCGGTCTCAACGTGCCGTTGACAGACCGAAGCAGGGCATTGCGCTGCCTCAGCACACGTTCCAGTTCGGCACGGGCCGCGTTGTGCTTGGGGCGAAGCGAGACGAGCAAGTCATCAAGGTAGTCGCGCCTCAACTGTGGGCCGCCCTTGATCACCTCTATGTCGTCGGGCGAGAAGATGGTGGCCAGGACGGAGCCGAGTACGTCGTCGTTGCGGCGGAGGGGCTGCCGGTTCAGGCGGAACCGGTCGCGTCCTACGAGGTTGAGCTCTGCCTCGACCAGGAGGCTGCGGCCGGCCCGGTCAGCTCGAGCCCGCAGTACAGCCTGCTGTTGACCGCTTCTCACCAGTAGACCGGCAGGTGCTCCCCGGAAGCTGCGCAGAGTAGCGAAATAAGCGACCGCCTCCAGCAAGTTGGTCTTACCTGCGCCATTTTCCCCCTGTAGCAACGTCACGCCGTCGCGCGCCGGCTGGAGCTCCGCCAAAACATAATTGCGGAAATTAGTGATTGTTATTTGCTCGACGAACACAGGCAGGGTGGCTACGGGGGATATCCCGTTCAAGCCACTCGCACGGGCATGAGCAGGTAGACGTAATCGCTCCTGTCGGTTGGTTTGAGGGTCGCCGGCTTCAGGGCATCGATCGTCTCGAGGACAACTTCCTCACCTATGATGGCCTCCACCCCTTCAGCCAAATACTGCGGGTTGAACGCGATCGTCATCTCCGCGCCTTCGTATTTGGCATCGACCTCTTCGACAGCTTGTCCCCAGTCATTGGTGATCACGCTGAGCTGCACCGTCCCCGAACGCAAGGAGATCCGCGCCGGCGTGGTGGCGTCACGGGCAACCAGGCGGACACGGCGGATGGCGTCGACAAAAGCCTCACGGCCGATGACTAGCCGGTTGGGATAATTGAACGGTATGAGCTGGCGGTAGGGAGGGAACTCGCCCTCGATGAGCCTCGTCGTGAGCTTCACGTGCCCGATTACAAACTTGGCATCGTGTACACCCAGGTGCAGCTCGACGGCGTCCCCGCCCGTACCGAGAAGCCGCTGCAGCTCGCTCAGCGCACGGGACGGGACGAGCACCTTCTGGCCCTCCGACAAGACTCCCTTCGCTCCCGGCAGGTCCTTGACCGCCAGGCGGTAGGAGTCGGTGGCCACCAAGCGGATCCCCTCGGACTCGGCGGCCATAAGCACACCAGTGAGCACCGGCCGAGTGTCTTCCGACGACGCCGCCCTCACAACCTGGCGTAAGGCTTCAGCCAGGCCCGCGGTAGAAAGCGACACCGTCTCCCCGCTCGACGATGGCAGCTGAGGAAAATCCCCCAAACGGTAGGGCCGCAGCATGAACTGCGACCGCCCGGCCGAGACCTGAAGCTCCTCGTCGTCCCCTTGCACAAGCACAGCACCTGGCTCGAGGGCCCGGACGATGTCCGTCAACAACCTGCCGGGGGCCACGACCACACCGTCGGCCTGGCCGGCGACCACCACTTCAGTTGAGATGGTGAGATCCTGGTCGGTCCCTGTTACCTCCAACCTATCCCCGCTCAGGCTGAGGCGAGTGCCTGGAAGTACACCCGGTCCCCCCGACCGCCCTGAGCCGGCACGGCCGGCAGTCGCCAACGCGTCGAGGAGGTTGTCACGCTCGCATCGCAACTTCACTGGTTACATGCTCCTCTACTAAAAGGATTAAAAAGTTAAAGGCTGTAGTTGTAGTGCTGTGGATTGTGAACAGAGCAGCGTCCGGGCTGCTGAGAGGGGGTGGCGGACCAAAGGGCCATGTGGACGGCCGACAGGCTGCCCCGCGGTCTCAACGCCCTGCCTGTGGACCAACCTGGGTGTCGTCCCCCGAATTACAACGTCCCGGCACAAGATCTTCATGGGAGTCCCGGCGTGGTCAGTCGCTGGCTTTGATCTTGTGGATCAGGTCGGTCACTTGCTCGTAAACCTGTCGTTTCTCGCCCATGAGCCGTGCCACCTTTTTTTGCGCGTGCATCACGGTCGTGTGGTCCCGGTTGCCAAACTCACGGGCGATGGCCGGGTAGCTGTACTCAGTCAGCTCCCGGAACAGGTACATGGCTGTTTGCCGAGCAGCTACCAAAGGCCGCCGTCGGCTCGGGCCGCACATTTCTTCGACAGTGAGGTCGTAAGCTTTGGCGGTCGCGTCCAAGATTTGCCTGGCGGTCACTTGGCGTGGGGCACTGGCGGCAATGACGTCGGAAAGGACTTCGGTCGCGAGTTGCTCGGTTACCGGCACTCGATGGATGCTGGCAAAGGCGGAAAGCCGTATCAGCGCTCCCTCGAGCTCCCTTATGTTGTCTTTGACGTGGGTGGCAATGAGCTCCAGGACATCTTCGGGCACTTGCGCTCTCTCACCTTCAGCTTTTTTGCGCAGGATGGCGAGGCGAGTTTCCAGTTCTGGCGGCTGGACATCAGTGATGAGACCTGACTCGAAGCGGCTTCGTAACCGGTCTTCCAGGGTGGCGATGGCTCGAGGGTGGCGGTCAGACGATATGACGATCTGCTTTTCTGTCTCATAGAACGAGTTGAAAGTGTAGAAAAATTCTTCCTGAGTCTCTCTTTTGCCTTCCAGTAGCTGGATATCATCTACCAGCAGGATGTCGTAAGCACGGTAACGACGTTTAAAGGCGGTTTGCCCGTGGGTACGGATGGAGTCGATGAAGTCGTTGAGGAAGGTCTCGGTGGAGACGTAGCAAACGTTGAGGTTGGTGAAGTTCTGGTAGACGTAATGCCCGATGGCGTGGAGCATGTGCGTCTTGCCCAACCCGGAGGCACCGTAGATGAAGAGGGGGTTGTAGGCCTTGGCTGGCTCCTCCGCTACTCGCTGGGCG
This sequence comes from Acidimicrobiales bacterium, assembly GCA_049522375.1. GTDB lineage: Bacteria > Actinomycetota > Acidimicrobiia > Acidimicrobiales > Palsa-688 > Fen-671. The sequence continues at coordinate 8,922 of JBEKNX010000080.1, forward strand.
GCGGCATGGGCAAAGCGGTTCGATTCGCCGATGACGAAGGCTTCAAAGGTGTAGCGGGGGATGAGGGTCGGTGAGCGGCGGTCATTGCGAGGCGGAGCGTTGCCGGGCCCACTAGGCCCGGGCCAAGTGCTGCTCGCCGGCGGCTCGCTCGGGTGACGAGGGCCCGCCAGGGCGTCCGCCTCGCCCGTTGGCTCGTCGGTCACCACCGGAGCCTGGATGACCAATTCGACGTCCGGCGAGGGGGTGCCGGTGACGTCCGCCAGCACCTGCTCTATCAAGGTCTGGAAACGTGTGGCCACGAGCTCGATGACCATCGTGTTGGGTGCCGACACCACGTACTTGTTGGCGCAGACCTCTACCAGAGACAGCGGGGCGATCCAAGCGTTGTAAGTCGGCTCCGGTACCTGGCGACGCAGGCTGGCTGAGCACGTGGACCAGAGCTCTGCGGTGTCGGTCATCGTCCAGTCACGCCCGGTAGTGTCATATTTGCCCACAATCCTGTTGACAAACTTGTGGAGATTGGGTTCTTTGCCGCTGTTACCAGCGGTTTTCCCCGGGGCCGGGGGGGAAGGGACCGACCTCTTAGAGTTGCTTGCTACTCCTGTTACCTACACCCGCGCACAGCAGTGTAGGCAGTCGACGCTAGCACCTTGGGAGGCAGGGGCAAGATGGAGACGCGATCGAACACAGGTTCGCTATCATGGAAGGCCGTGAGACGCACTCCGGAAGTCGGTCCCCAGGGTGGTCGCCATAATCCACGAGAAATCAACAGGTTTGGTCCCCTAGTGAAGCACAGCCCCGGGCTGGGAAGCTAGACAACCGTGGCTCAATCGATCTCTGACATCCGAGAGCGCACTCAGAGTAGCCGGTCCCGGGCCGACCGGGTGCCGCCCCACGACCTCCAGGCGGAAGAGTCGCTGTTGGGGGCGATGTTGCTCTCGCGAGATGCCATAGCCGCGGCCGTCGAGTGTTGTAAGGCGGCAGACTTCTACCGGCCGTCGCACGGTCATGTTTTCGAAGCGATCTGCTCGTTGTACGCCCAGGGCGAGCCCGCCGACCCTGTCACCGTCGCTGACGAGCTCAAGCGGGCCGACCTGCTGGAGGGGTCGGGCGGCGTGGGTAACCTGGTGGCGCTGCAGGCCAACACACCTGCCATTGCCAATGCTGCTCGCTATGCCCGCATTGTCGAAGAGCATGCGCTGCTCCGGCGGCTGATCGGTGTCGCCAGTGAAATAGCCGAGATGGGGTACTCGCTCCCCGAGGACGTTGCCGCCACCTTGGACAGGGCCGAGGCGATGGTGTTCGACATCGTCGAGCGCCGGGTGACCGACTCGCTCAAGCCGCTCCGGGAGCTCCTAGCCGCGAGCCTGGACCACCTCGAGGCCCTTTACAACCGGGGTGACGCCATCACGGGAGTGCCCACGGGTTACACCGACCTGGACGAGCGTCTGTCCGGCCTGCAGCCCAGTGCGCTGGTGATAGTAGGGGCCCGCCCTTCGATGGGGAAGACATCCTTCGCCCTTGGGGCGGCTGCCTATGCCGCCATCGAGAAGAGGCTGCCCGTATTGTTCTTTTCTTTGGAAATGAGCCATCTTGAGCTCACCCAGCGATTGCTGTGCTCAGAGGCACGGGTGGACTCGTCCCGCATGAGGAACGGGAAGTTGCACGAGTCGGACTGGCCGAAGGTCGTCAACGCCATCGGTAAGTTGGGAGAGGCGCCGCTGTTCATAGACGACAACCCGAACCTGACGGTGATGGAGATAAGAGCTAAAGCGCGTCGTCTGAAGAGCCGGGAAGGCCTCGGCCTGATCGTCGTTGACTACCTGCAGCTCATGTCGGGGCACGGCCCCAGCGAGAACCGTCAGGTGGAAGTATCAGAAATAAGCCGGGGCCTGAAGATCCTGGCTCGCGAGCTGTCTGTTCCTGTAGTGGCACTTTCCCAGCTCTCCCGCAACCTCGAGGCTCGAGCCGACAAGCGCCCGGTCCTCGCAGACCTCAGGGAGTCCGGCAGCCTCGAACAGGACGCCGATGTCGTCCTGTTCATCTACCGGGACGAGGTTTACAACAAGGACTCCGCTGACAAAGGGAGCGCCGAGATAATCATTGCCAAGCACCGCAACGGGCCGACCGGTATGACCCAGCTTGCCTTCTTGGACCATTTCACCCGCTTTGCCAACATGGCAAGAGTGTGATGAAGGCCTTTGAAACGCACGAACGGGGGCGGTGGCCTTGGTGGTCACTGTCCCCGTTCGGTTTTAGGCCGGGTACGCTCTTCAGGCCCTTACGATTTCCACCATTACCGGGAACTCGACTTCGGCATGGAGCCTGAGCGGCACCTCGTGCGTGCCGAGCGTCTTGATCGGCTCGGGAAGGTGGAGCCGATAGCGGTCCACTTCCAAACCCACCTGTTCAGCTATGGCGTCGGCAATGTTGGCTGTCGTCACGGAACCGAACAACTTACCTTCGGGGCCGGCTCGCATAGGGATGCGGATGACCTGCTGGACCAGGTTGCGAGCCACCGTCTCGGCAATTTGCCGGTCGTGGGCGTCCTTGGTCTCACGGGCCTTGCGCATTTTGGCGGCCTGGTTGGCGATGCCGGAATTGGCGGGGATCGCTTGGCCCTTGGGGAAAAGGAAGTTGCGCGCGTAACCGTCGGCCACCTCGCACATATCTCCCCTCTTCCCAAGGTTGGGGACATCGGAGCGGAGAACGACGCGCATCACGGCTCGACCTCTGCCAGGTCAGGTTCGACTTCGACGTCCTGGTCGTAGCTGAGAGCCTCCTGCGGTCCCAAAACTCCTTCGAGCTCGGCACTGTCTTCCCGGCCGGGCGCGGACCGCGGTCGGCCGGGCCCACGCTCGCTCGCCGTCCGCTGGACATAGGGCAATAAGGCCAGCTCTCGAGCGGTCTTGATGGCTACCTGGACTTCGCGTTGGTGCTGGGTGCAGTTGCCCGTCACCCGTCGGGAACGGATCTTGCCTCTCTCGCTCATGAAGCGTCTGAGGAGCCCCACGTCCTTGTAGTCCACCCACTCGGCATGTTCCTTGCAAAAGACGCAAACTTTCCGTTTGCCACGCGGGCGCGTCTCTTTGGGCGCGCGTTTGGGGTTGCGGTCCCTGTCGTTTGTGCGTGCCATCGCCTAGAAGGGCTCCTCGTCCTCGTGGCCTGCGCCGTAGCTCACGGGTGCCGGGTCGGCCGCGGGACGCTGGTAGGCGTGGTCGGGCACGGCATGGGAGTCGCCGTTGGGGCCCTCCGGGCTGCGCCGCTCGTTTTTAGTGACTTGCACCGTTGCCCAGCGCAGACTGGGAGCGATCTCGTCCGCGGTGATCTCGACCTTTGAGCGCCGCTCGCCGTCCTGGGTCTCCCAAGACCGCTGGTCAAGACGCCCGGTCACGACGACTCGCGCGCCGCGGGCCAACGAGGTGGCCGCGTTTTCGGCCAGGTTGCCCCAGCAGACCACGTCGAAGAAAGAGGTCGACTCGCGCCTTTCCTGGCTCTGGCGGTCTGTCCAGGTCCGGTTGACCGCGATACCGAACGTCGCTGTCGCCTGACCGCTGGGAGTGAAGCGCAGCTCGGGCTCCCGGGTGAGGTTGCCGACAATGCTTACCGTGTTGTCTTGTGCCATCTTCATGCTTCTTTCGTGTTGGCGCCCACTGAAGTGGTCGTTTCCTGGGACGCCGCCGGGCGAGATCGGCCCGCGGCAGGTTCGGGGAGCCTCAGCACCTTGTGCCTGAGTACTTCGTCGGCGAGGCTGAGCTGGCGGTCGAGGTCGGATAACGCCGCAGGCTCGGCGTTGGCTTCCATAACCACGTAGTACCCCTCGTTGCGGTGGCGGACCGGGTACGCCAGGCGGCGTTTCCCCCAAGTGTCGGCCTTCACCGACTTCGCTCCCGCAGCAGTCAGCTGCTTAGTGAAGCGGTCGACGAGGGCCCGAACGGCTTCCTCTTCCAGGCCGGCGTCGAAGATGACCATGACCTCATAGGGCCGCATAAGCGGCTCACCTACCTTTCCCTGTGGGCCAGGTGCCGACGGCACGCCGCCGGGCCTGGGCTCCGGTCGTTCCGGAGCAGGGCCGTACTGATTGTGCCCAGCCATGGTAGCTGACGCCTGCGATCGTCCATCACTACGAAGACTGCCACGGGCCGGTGACCGTTATCTCAACGGACGTAGCTTTCGCCGTCGGCGGGGAACCGGCTCTCCCGGACGTCGGATGCCCACGCCGCCAGCGCTTCTACCGCCAGGTCCTCCAGCTCGGCGTAGCGACGGGCGAAACGCGGCAGGCGAGGGCCACCTAGCCCCACGATGTCGTGGAACACGAGCACTTGCCCGTCACATGAGCCGCCGGCGCCGATCCCGAATGTCGGTACCGGTACGGCTCGAGTGATCTCGGCCGCCAGGTCGTCGGGGACGCCTTCGACCACAAGGGCAAAGCAACCTGCGTCGCCTAGGGCGATGGCGTCCTCGATCAAGAGCTTGGCTTCAGTCGGGGAGCGGCCCTGGACACGGTGGCCGCCCATAGCGTGAAAGGACTGCGGGGTGAGGCCGATGTGGCCCATGACGGGGATCTCGGCGCCCAGGATGGCCCGTATGACCTTCAGGCGTTTGGCTCCTCCCTCCAGCTTGACGGCCCCGGCCCCCGCCCGTACCAGGCGGACGGCGTTCTCGACCGCCTGCTTGGGGCCGGAGTGATAGCTCGCCCACGGGAGGTCGGCCACCACGAGCT
>JBEKNX010000081.1:0-13556 GCA_049522375.1 Acidimicrobiales bacterium
ACCGCCGCTCTGGCTGCCCTGGACGAGCACGCCGCCACACAGGGTGCCCCGGAGGCCGGTGTGGACGACGACGGCGCCGGGGTCAGCGACCCGGTCAGCGGCGACGGGACAGTCGACGAGGGGCCGCCGGTCGACTAGCGGTCCCGGTCAGACGGGCACGGGCGGCTCTCCGGCCCCACGGCATCCGGTCAAAGCTAGCCCTCCCCGCCACCGTCCCGGCCCGCCAAATCTCAGCCGGCCCGTCACAGCTCAACCGAAGCTGGCCCTGGACATCGCGACGTTAACTCCACAGCGAGTTGACGTCGACCGGGATCCTCGAAGCCGCGGCGCCGGCGGGCACGCTGACGCGGTGCACGGGCTGTTCGACGACGGCGAGTGCCGGCATCACCGCCGGGTCGAGAAAGCGGCTCTGCAGCGCGAAGCCGTGGCGGTCGTCGCCACCTCGACGGTGGTAGTGCATGCGCAGCGGCGCGTACAGGTACAGCTCGTCCCGGGCGCGGGTGACGGCGACGTAGAAAAGGCGACGTTCTTCTTCGAGACCGTCCGGGGTGCCCAGGGCCATGTCGATGGGGATGAAGCCGTCCACGACATGAGGGACATGGACAGCCGACCACTCGAGGCCTTTGGCGGAGTGAATGGTGGATATGACGAGGTAGTCCTCGTCCAGGTGGGGGAGACCGGCCAGGTCACCGGTCGACTCGGGCGGGTCGAGGGTGAGCTCGGCCAGCCAGGTGGCCATATCCGGGGCCTTCGCCGCCGCGCCGGCCAGGCGCTCGAGGTCCCGCAGGCGCACGGCCGCGTCCGGGTACCGCCCGACCAGTAAAGGTCGTATGGCGCCCAGGACTATTTCGGCCCGTGGGCCTGGAGCCCGCTGGGACCGGGCCTCCAGCAATTTGTCGAGGGTGACCGAAAGGGCGGAGCGAGCCCCGGCCGGGGCGGCGGCCACCAACTGCGGCCAATCGCCGAGGACGTCACGCGTTTCCCGGACCGTTCCGACCAGGGCCCGGGCCCGCGAAGGGCCAATAGAATCGTGCAAACGCAACAGGCGGTACCAGGCGATCTCGTCGTGCGGGTTGTCGAGTAGGCGGGCTGCCATTACGAAATCCTTCACGTGGGCCGCCTCCAGGAACCGCAAGCCCCCGTACTTGCGGTACGGGATCTTGCGTGCTGTGAGCTCCAATTCGATCAGGTCGCTGTGATGAGCGGCCCGTACCAGCACTGCCTGCTCTCGCAATGGCGTGCCGCGTTCGTGTGCTTCCAGGACGCGCTCGACCACGGCCGTGGCCTCGGCGGAAGCGTCGTGGCAATGCACCAGGGCGGGCTGGATGCCGCGCCCGCGCTCCGAAAAAAGCCAAAGCCCGGTGCTTTCCCACGTTGAGCCCTCCCGACCTGGGCCCTCCCCGTTGGGGCGAACGGCGTTGGCGACGTCCAAGATCCCCTGGCGCGACCGGAAGTTACGTTGCAACCTGATCACCGACGCGTCGGGGTAGTCCAGGACCAGCTCTCGCAAGTGGCGAAAGTCGGCACCGCGGAAGCCGTAGATGGCCTGGGCCTCATCGCCGACAACCGTGAGCCCCCGGCCGTGCGGCGCCAGGAGGCGCACGATGTCGACCTGAAGGCTATTGACGTCCTGGTACTCGTCGACCAGTACGTAGTCGAACATTTCGGCCACGTGGCGTCCCAGGCTCTCCTCGCTCAAAAGTGCCCGCCAGTACAGGAGCAAATCGTCGAAATCCAGCAGAGCTGCCTGCGCTTTACGGGCCGTGAAGGCGCCGAACAATTTGGCGATGGCGTCGAAGTGGGGTCTGCACCATGGGTAATCGACCTCCAGCACCTCGTGCAGCCGCCGGCCCGTATTTATGCAACGTGAATAAATATCGACGAGTGTCGCCGAACGGGGAGTACGCACCTCTGTGCCATCGAGGTCGTAGTCGCCGCGCATGAGCTCCATAAGGTCGCACCCTTCGCCGGGGTCGATGACGCTGAACCCGGCAGGAAGGCCGAGCGCCTCCGCGTACGCCGCTACATAGCGGTGCGCCACGGCGTGAAAAGTGCCGCCCCACGGCCGACGCTCGCCCTGCAGGGCCACGAGGTTGGCCGCCCGGGCCACCATCTCGTCCGCGGCGCGGCGGGTGAAGGTGAGCAACAGGATGCGTTCGGGCGGGGCCCCTCGTTGGATGAGCGACGCCACCCGGGCCACCAGCGCCCGTGTCTTGCCCGTCCCCGCACCGGCCACTACCACCAGCGGCTCGGCACCGTGGGTGGCTGCGGCCAGCTGGGCCTCGTCGAGGCCCTCGTCCCAGGCGAGGGAGGGGCGAGCGGGGGAGGGGAACATATGTTTGTATGCTAGCAAAGCCGCTGGGTCGCCTTCGACGTTATGGGCATGGGTAGCGGCGAGCGCGAGAGCCGCGGTATGCGAGCGCAACGGAGAGCGGTTATGCGGTGTGCACAAGTATTGAACTAAGCTGTGAGAGAAGTGTCATCGCTGACATCGAGGACCAAAGCCACTGTGCGGGACCTGCGCCAGGTCAACCGCAGCGCCGTCCTGCGCCCGCTGTTCTTGCAGGGCCCCTTGAACCGTGTGGCGCTGGGCCGGCTCACCGGCTTGAGCAGTGGCAGCGTGACGAACGTTACCGCCGCTCTCCTCGACGAGGGCCTCATCACCGAGGTCGGCCTGGAAGAGTCCGATGGCGGCCGGCCTCGTGTGCTGTTACAGGTCAACCCCGAGTTCGGGGCCGTGATCGGCGTGGAAGTCGGCGAGACGGGGATCCGCGTCGAGGGTTTCGACCTGCGCATGCGGGTCGCCGGAGTGGCCGATGTCGGCCTGCACCCTCAGCACCATCCGGCCCAGGTGGCGATCGAGCAGATCGTCCAAGCCGTCGACAAGCTCAAAGCCCAGTTCAGCGCCGAAGGGCGCCGTCTACTGGGGGTGGGGATCGCCGTTCCCGGGATCGTCGACCACCGGCGCGGCGACGGCTGGGTACATGCGCCGAACATCGGCTGGGACGACGTGCCGCTGGAGCGGTCGGTGCGCGAGCTCCTCGGGGTCCCCGTCTTCGCCGAGAACGGGGCCAAGACACTGGGGCAGGCCGAGATGTGGTTGGGAGCCGGTCGCGGCGCCCAACACGCTGTTGTCACCCTTTGGGGCACCGGGGTCGGCGCGGCGATATTCACCAACGGGACGATCTATCGAGGCGTGGCGTCGAGCGCAGGGGAGTGGGGCCATGCCTGCATCATGGTCGGCGGCCGACGGTGCCGTTGTGGGGGTGCCGGCTGCCTGGAGGCCTACATCGGGGCGAGACCGCTCCTGGAGGCCTGGCAGCGGGCGGACCCTGAGGCCGACGTCCCCGCTGACCCCGACGCCGAGGATTGGGCCGATCTCCTGCTCGAGGCGGCCCGGAGCGACCCTGCGGCCGCCGGTGTCCTAGAGCAGGCGGCCACGTACTTCGGGGTTGCCGTCGCCAACCTGGCCAACCTGTTCGACCCGGAAAGGGTCATCGTCGGCGGCTGGCTCGGGCTGAAGCTTGGCCCGACGTTGCTCCCTGCCATCCGCAAGGCTGTAAACGAGCAGAGCCTCGAGTACGCGGGTCGCCGACTGGTCATCGAAGTCGGCCAGCTTGGTGCGGAAGCGGTGGCCCTGGGAGCGTCAACGCTCGTGGTCGACGAGCTGCTGTCCCGGGGCGGTCTCCTTCCCCGCTGAAGCCCTGCCGCCCGGCGCTCGGGGCGGCCGGACCGTCCCGGCGCGGGGGCTGGTTGACTTCTCTTTGACCATAAGCTAAGGTAAGCGCGTGGCTAGAGTGCTGAGCGCGGCGCTGGTAGTTGGCCAGCCACGATCCCCAGCGCCAGGCCTAGGCGTCGTCCGCGCTTCGAGGGCCCAGGCCGCCACCGGTGGAGCGGTAGCCATTGGGGGCAACCTTAGGTCGCGCCCGTTGGGACGACGCCACAACCCGGTCAGCACGGCTGAAAGAGCCGGCGCTCTCCCCCCGCCGCGCCCTGCCGGGTGCCGGCGGCGAAAGGACCGAGCCGAATAATCGAGAAAGAGGGGACATAAAAGGTCATGCACGGAACAAGGAACAAATTGCTGGCAGTACTAGCCGCTATGGGAACCGCCCTTGTGGGCTCGGTGGCCGTGGTGGCGGGCCCCGCGACAACGGCCAACGCTGCTTCTGTCCGGTACGGAGGCGTGCTCCACGTGGTGATGCCGTGGGGGAGCATCGTCGACAATTTCAACCCGCTGGCGTGGGACGGGGGCACGGGCACCACCGCCGGGGGGACCGGCAGCCTTCTTTACGAGCCCCTTTTCTACGTCAACCAGTACACCAACGCGGTAACGCCGCTCCTCGGGGCGGCCTATAAGTGGGAGGACAATAACCTCAAGCTCGTGGTGACGACGCGCCCCGATGTCAAGTGGAGCGACGGGACCGCCTTCTCGGCCGCAGATGTGGCCTTCACCTTCAACTACCTGAAACAGTACAAGGCCCTCGATGCGCTGGGCGTCTGGGAGGGGACCCCGCTCACCTCCGTTACCGCCTCCGGGCCCAGTACCGTCACTTTCAGCTTCTCGTCTGCCTACACGCCTATTTTCCCGCTGCTCGCCAAACAGCCCATCGTCCCCGAGCACATCTGGGCCAAGATCAGCGACCCCGTCAAGTACACCAACCCCCATCCCGTGGGAACGGGGCCGTTCCTGCTCAAGTCGTACACGTCGTTCCAGGTGACCTACGCCAAGAACCCCAACTACTGGATGACAGGCAAGCCGTACCTCAACGGTGTCACCATGACCGCGGTCAAGTCCAATACCACCGCTGAGCTACTAGTGCTAAACGGCGACGACGCCTACACCTACGACGCCATCACCGACCCCGACAAGACTTTCGTATCCGCCAACCCGTCCTGGAACCACTATTGGTGGCCCGGCTTCCAGCTCAACCTCCTGTACTTCAACACTGCCCAGGCGCCTTTCAGCGACCTGGCCCTGCGCAAGGCCGTAGCCGAAGACCTCAACACCACCTCCATAACGGACCACGCCTATTTCGGCTCCCTCCCGCCCGGCAACGAGACGGCGGTGACAGGCGGAGAGGTGAGCGACTGGGTGCCTTCCTCGCTCCAGTCACTGGAATGGAGCTACAGCCCCTCGGCGGCCATGTCCACCCTGACCCAGGCCGGGTACAAACTGGTGAACGGCAAACTGGACACGCCCAGCGGGGCGCCCGTTCCCGCCCTCAACCTGCTCATCGGTGGTCCCGGCTGGACGGACTACATCTCGATCGCCCAGACCATAAGTAGCGAGCTGCAGTCGATCGGCCTCAATGTCAACGTGCAGCAGGAGACGTTCGCCACGTACTACAGCGACCTCCAGACCGGTAGCTACTCCATGGCCGTGTCGTGGAGCAACAACAACTACGGCACCCCTTACTACGAGTACTACGACTTGCTCAGTTCTAAGGAGTCGGCGCCCATAGGCAAGACCGCCAACACCAACTGGGAGCGCTTCACCAGCCCGGCCATCGACGCCGCCCTCAATGGTTATGCTTCGACCAGTAACCTGGCGGCCCAGAAGCAGGACATGGCCACGATCGAAAAGACCGTGCTCACCGAGGTCCCGGTCGTCAGCCTGACGGCCCGGCCCAACTGGTTCGACTACTCCACCCGTTATTTCACCGGCTGGCCCAGCGCCTCCAACCCCTACAACCAGGGCGACGCTCCCGACAACTACGGTGGCGGAGCCGAGCTTTTGTACCTCAACGTCCACGTGAAGTAATCACCCGTGGGGCCACTTACACTTGGCCCCGGGTGCGCGAGGAGGGGCTCCCCGGGCGGTGGGCCCCTCCTCGCCCGTATCGTGACTAAGGGACGAAAGAGGTAGACCGGTGCGGTTCTTGGTGCGGCGCGTGTTTTTCCTCCTGCTGACAGGTTGGGTAGCCCTGACGGCCAACTTCGTGCTGCCCCGGCTCATGCCCGGGAACCCCATCGAAGCCATGCTGGCCCGATACCAGGGCCGGCTTTCGCCCCAGTCCGTCGGCTCCCTGGAGGTCGCCTTCGGGCTCAACACCCACCAGAGCACGGTGTCCCAGTACTTCACCTATCTCGGCCACACCCTGAGCGGTAACCTTGGCACGTCCATCTCCTACTTCCCGACCAAGGTGACCAGCATCATCGGGTCAGCCCTGCCCTGGACGCTCGGGCTGGTCGGGTTCTCGATAGTCGTCGCCTTTATAATCGGGACCGCCCTGGGGGCGGTGGCGGGATGGCGGCGGGGATCGCGCTTCGACAGTGTTGCCGTCCCCTTCGGCGTGATGCTGAGCGCCATGCCGGTGTTCTGGATCAGCCTGTTGGCATTGTACTTCCTTGCTTTCCGTCTGGGCTGGTTCCCCGTGGCGGGGGGGATCGGGGGCAGCCAGTCCGTGAGCGTCTCGGGCATCGGTTCGATCCTCGACCACGCTGTGCTACCTGCGCTCACTTTGACCTTGGTCAGCATCGGAGGCTGGATCCTGCTCATGCGTAACAGCGTGGTCTCCGTGCTGGGCGAGGACTTCATCAAGTTCGGGAGGGCCAAGGGGTTGCCCGAGCGGGTGGTGGCCTTCCGCTACGCCGCCCGCAACGCCATCCTGCACAACTTCACCGCCTTCGCCCTGGCCCTCGGCTTCGTGGTCGCTGGGGCCATCTTCACCGAGTACGTGTTCTCCTACCCGGGGATCGCCTACTACCTGCTCGAAGCCGTACTTAGCCTCGACTACCCCCTCATACAGGGGATCTTCCTCGTCATCGTGGTGGCCGTCCTGCTGGCCAATTTCCTGGCCGACCTCCTGTACGTCTTCTTAGACCCGCGCATCAGGACCGAAGGCCGCTCATGAGGGCGTTCCTCGCCAACCGCCTGGCCATGGCCGGACTGGGCATACTGGTCTTCTTCGGTCTGGTCGCCGTGCTGGCGCCCGTCATCGTCCCCTACTCGCCGACCAACATCAACTTCACGCCCATGTTGGGGATCAGCGCCACGCACCTGCTCGGCACCACTCCCCAGGGCAACGACATCTTCTCCCAGTTGGTTTACGGTGCCCGGGCGAGCATGTTGGTGGCCATGGCCACCGGGGCCATCATTGCCACGGTGCAGTTGCTGATGGGCATATTCTCCGGCTACGTCGGGGGGTGGACGGACGCCGTGTTGTCCACGGTCACCAACGTTTTCCTGGTCGTCCCGGGCCTGGTCCTGCTGATAATAATTGCCGCTTATCTTCCGGCCCGAGGGCTGATGACGATAATCGTGATCCTGGCCGTGACCGGGTGGGCGTGGGGCGCCCGCGTGCTGCGCGCCCAGGCCATATCGTTGCGGGACCGGCCGTTCGTCGAGGCGGCCCGGATGGCGGGCGAGAGCCGTTGGCGCATCGTGCTCGGGCACATCGTCCCCAATATGTTCGGCATACTCGTTGCCAACTTCTTCGGAGCTGCTCTTTACGCCGTGCTGGCCGAGGCGGGGCTCGAGTTCTTGGGGCTCGGCAACATCAACAATGTCACCTGGGGGACGATGCTTTACTGGGCGGAAAACCAAAACGCCATGCTGCTCGGGGAATGGGTATACCTCCTGCTCCCCGGCTTGTGCATCCTGCTGTTGGGCACGGCCTTCGGGTTGTTGAACTTCGCCGTCGACCAGGTCGCCAACCCCCGCCTGCGAAGGAACTGACGTGGCCGCGCTACTGGAGATCTCCGGCCTCTCGGTGGGTTACGGCTGGGAGGGCCGGCCCATGGTGACCGTGGTGAGAGCCGCCGACCTCGTCGTGGGGACCGGCGAAGTGCTCGGGATCGCGGGCGAGTCGGGGTGCGGGAAGACGACGCTGGCCCTGGCCGCCACCGGGCTGCTGGAAGGCCCCGGCCAGGTCCTGGCCGGTTCGGTGACCTTCGAGGGAAAGGACATGCTCTCGCTGTCGCCCGCCGAGTTGCGCGACCTGCATTTGCGCGAGGTGTCCATCGTCTTCCAGGCTTCGATGAACGTGCTCAACCCGGTTATGCGGGTCCGGGACCAGTTCCTCGATGCCATGAAGGCCCACGGCGTGAGATCTCGGGAAGAAGCGGTAGCCCGGTCGAAAGAGATGTTCGACCTGGTGAAGGTCCCGCAGCGGTTTTTCGACGCCTACCCGCACCAATTGAGCGGCGGCATGCGCCAGCGGGCGGTGATCGCCCTGGCGCTCGTGCTACGCCCGAAGCTGCTCGTCCTGGACGAGCCCACGACCGCCCTGGACGTCGTCGTCCAGCGCTCGATCCTGCAGACGCTGAACGACCTGCGCCACGATCTCGGGTTTGGTGTCGTGTTCATCACCCACGACTTGTCGCTCCTGGTCGAGATCGCCGACCGTATAGCCATAATGTACGCGGGCGCGGTGATCGAAGAGGCCCCGGCCAAGGAGCTGTACGGCCGGCCCCGGCACCCTTACACCCAGGCTCTCATGAGCGCCTTCCCTCCCCTGGGCGGCCCCCGGCGGCGCCTGGAAGGGATAGCGGGCCAACCACCTGACCTCCGCAAATTACCGGAGGGGTGCCCTTTCGCTGGTCGTTGCCCGAAGGTGGTCCCGGGCACGTGCGAAATGTTGGAACCGCCCGTCGCCCACTGGGGCGCCGACCACTGGGCTGCCTGCCACCTCTACGGTCCCGATGAGGCCAGCGTTGGTTAGGGCCCTGGGCCCCTCGGACGGCCTCGGCGAGGTGGGCCAGTTGGACGAGGGCCACGTCCCCGTGCTCGAAGTGCGCGGGCTTACCAAGACGTACGCCGTCGGCCGGGTGGGCCGGCAGAAAGTCGTGCATGCTCTCAACTCGGTGGACCTGAGCCTCGAAAAGGGACAGGTGCTCGGGCTGGTGGGCGAGTCCGGGTCGGGCAAGACCACCTTCGCCCGCACCATCGCCCATTTGGAGCGGCCGACCTCAGGGGAAATCCGGGTCCTCGGGCGCGCCCTGCCGGGCCGGCCGAGCCAGCGGGACCTGCGCCAGCACCGCTCCAAGGTCCAGATGATTTTCCAGGACCCGTACACGTCGCTGGACCCTTTGCACACCGTGCGCTACACCGTGTCCCGCCCGCTGCGCTCGTTCGACGTCGTAACGCGCCGGGCCCTGCGCGCCGCCGTGGCGGAGCTCTTGGAGATGGTGGGCCTGGTACCACCGGGCGATTTCCTACGACGGTACCCGTACCAGCTTTCCGGTGGCCAGCGCCAACGAGTCGGTGTGGCCCGGGCCTTGGCCGCCCGACCGGTGCTATTGCTGGCGGACGAGCCCACCTCGATGCTGGACGTCTCTATTCGGCTCACCATCATGAACCTGCTGCTCGATTTGCAGCGCAGCCAGTCGTTGTCATTGCTTTTCGTCACCCACGACCTGGCCGGGGCGTCCTACATGAGCGACCGCATCGCCATCATGTACGCCGGGCATTTGCTGGAGACGGGCCCGGCCGGGACGGTGTTGGGCGAGCCGCGCCACCCCTATACCCAGCTGCTGCGCCGCGCCGCCCCCGACCCGGAGGGAAATTTTGGACGCGACGCCCGCTTCGAGGCCGGGGGCGACCCCCCCGACCTCACGGCGCTGCCGCCGGGCTGCCCGTTCGCCCCTCGCTGCCCACATGTGCGCCCGGAGTGCCACCAAGCGTTGCCGGCCTGGCGAGAGGTGGGCCCGGGCCACCAGGTCCGCTGCGTCTTGTACGGCGGGAGCTGAGGTTCGTCAAAGGAGGCCTTGAGTGCCAGGGAACCGTTTTAGCACTGGTGACAACTTCTACTGGGGCGCGGCCACGGCCGCGTACCAGATCGAAGGTTCGCCCCTTGCAGACGGCGCCGGGAGATGCGTCTGGCATGAGTTCTCCCATACCCCGAGTACGACCCACGCCGGTGAGACGGGCGATGTGGCTGCCGACCACTACCACCGCTGGGAGAGCGACATCGCCATAATGCGGGGCTTGGGCCTCAACGCCTACCGCTTCTCTGTCCGCTGGCCCCGGGTCATACCGGACGGTTCCGGCCGGGTAAACGAAGCTGGGCTCGGTTTCTATGACCGGATGCTGGACGGCGTGCTGAGAGCCGGGTTGGAGCCGTTCGTAACCCTCTTTCACTGGGATATGCCTTCAGCGCTACTGGCTCGGGGCGGGTGGTCCAACCGGGACGTGGCTGAGTGGTTCGCGGACTACTGCGCCACGGTCGCCGGCCGCCTGGGCGACCGCGTCAAGTGGTGGACCACGTTGAACGAGCCTTTTGTCGTGGCCGAGCAAGGGCATCTCGTCGGGGCGCATGCCCCGGGTATGCGCAACATCTTCGCCACCGGGCAGGCGGTGCACAACCAGTTGCGAGCGCATGTAGCCGGCCGGGACGCTCTGAAGGCAGTCAACCAGGACGCTTCGGTGGGGATCGCGCTCCATAATGCGGCCGTATGGCCTGCCACCGACGCCGAGGCAGACCAGACTGCCGCCGAGACGGCCAATGCTTGGCACAGTTTCCCGCTGTTCCTGGAGCCGCTGGTTTTTGGGCGCTACCCCCAGGAGCTGGAGGAGCGGCTCAGCCCCTACCTTCCCCAGGGCTACGAGCGGGACATGGACGCGTTGCAGGTGCCTCCCGACTTTGTCGGCCTCAACTACTACCACGGCTACCGGGCACGCCATGACGTGGGGAGCTGGTTGGGTTATGCCCCGGTCGAGGAACCCGATGCCCCGCAGACGACTATGAACTGGGCTATCCGGCCGGAGGGCCTCCGCCGCATCCTCAGCCAGGCGCACGAGCGCTACAAGCTGCCCAGCCTGCTCGTCACCGAGAACGGCGCCTCTTTCGCCGATCGTCGTGACGGGGACGCCGTGCACGACCAGGACCGGACGGCCTACCTCAAGTCCCACATCGCCGAGGTGCTGCGGGCCAGAGACGAAGGAGTGCCCGTTCACGGCTATTTCGTATGGTCTCTGCTGGACAATTTCGAGTGGGCACTGGGGTACTCGAAGCGCTTCGGCATCGTCTACGTGGATTATGGGACACAGGAGCGCGTGATCAAAGACAGCGGTCACTGGTACGGCAGTTTCGTGCGGGAGCAGCTCTCGGGCGGGGGGGCAGTCCGGCCATAACTTGATTTAGGACTTAGGCCATGCACCAGTGGTGGCCCGCTTGGCGGGCTGTCGCTACCGCCAGTTGTTGGCCGGCCAGGCAGGCCACGGCGTCTCCACGTCCCCGCCAAGTACCGCTAGGGTGCGGGGAGAGGAGGCAGCACAATTGGCAAGTATTTTCGTCACCGGGTCGTCGGCGGGGATCGGCCGGGAAACGGCCCAGGCCTTGCTGGGCATGGGCCACCGTGTCGTGCTCCACGCCCGGGACAATGCTAGGGCGCTGGAAACCGAGGAGGCGGTGCCCGGTGCCGCCGCGGTTGTAGTGGGGGACCTGGCGTCTCTGGACCAGACCCGGGCCGTGGGGGAGGCGGCCCGAGACGAGGGCCCTTACGACGCTGTCGTCCACAACGCCGGCGTAGGCGGCGGGAGCTCGCCGCGGGTGGTGACCGCTGACGGGCTGGAGCGTATTTTCCAGATCAACGCCCTCGCCCCCTACGTGCTCACCGCCATCATGGAACGCCCGGCGCGGCTCATCTACCTGTCGTCGGGTTTGCAGGCGCGGGGGACCGCCCAACTGGACGACCTCCAGTTCGCCCGTCGGCGTTGGGACGCCGACCAGGCCTACTCGGACTCGAAACTCTACGACGTCATGTTGGCTCTGGCGCTGAGCAGGCACTGGCCGGGCACCCTTACCAATGCCGTCGACCCGGGCTGGATAAAGACCCGCATGGGAGGCCCTTACGCCCCCGACCCGTTGCCGCTGGGAGCCGAAACGCAAGTCTGGCTGGCTACCAGTGACGAGCCGGCGGCGCGGGTAACGGGCCGGTTCTGGAACCGCCGCAAACAGGTGCCGGTCAACCCGGCGGCGAGGGACTTAGCTCTCCAGGAGAGGTTCCTCCAGATTTGTGCCTCGTTGAGCGGCGTGAGGTTACCGGTAGCCGGCTGAGGCCGATTTGCGTAGTTAGCCCTTCTTCGGGAGCACCACGCTCAGGTGCAGTTCGGCCAGCTGAGCCGGCGTGACCGGCGCCGGCGCCCCCATCATGAGGTCACGGGCCATCTGGTTGAGCGGGAAGGCGATGACCTCCCGGATGTTGGGCTGGTCCGACAGCATCATGAGGAGCCGGTCGACCCCGGGGGCGATACCGGCATGGGGGGGCGGCCCGTAATGAAAGGCGTTCCACAGCGCGGGGAAGGAACGCTCGATGCGGTCGTGGGAATAGCCAGCGATGGCGAACGCCTTTTCCATCACCTCGGGCAAGTGGTTGCGGACGGCCCCGGAGGAAAGTTCGACCCCGTTGCAGACGACGTCGTACTGGTAAGCCAGGATCTCGCCCGGGTCGGCACTTTCCAGCGCCTCCAGGCCGCCCTGGGGCATGGAGAACGGGTTGTGCGAGAAGTCCCATTCGCCCGTTTCGGCGTTGCGCTCGTACATGGGGAAATCGACGATCCAGCAGAAGGCAAGGATGTCGGGTTCGGCCAGGCCGAGGTCGTGGCCGAGAACGGTCCTGATCTGGCCCAGGGCGACGCTGGCGGAACGACGAGGCCCGACGCAAGTGAGCACGGCGTCACGGTGAGAGGCGCCGGTGGCGGCGACCAGCGCACCCATTTCGTCGGCCGTGAGCTTGCGCGACAGCGGCCCCTTGTACTCGCTGCCGTCGGCGGGCAGCTGCAGCCAGCTCCCAATGGTGCCGAGCGCCTTGGCCGCGTCCCCGAAGGCGTCGAACCAGCTACGGGGCCGCTCCGCCGCCGCCGGGGCCAGCAGGGCCCTCACGACATTGCCGCGTGCCGGCGCCTCGGCGAACATAGGCAGCTCTGTCCGTCCCCCCAGCGCGCCGGTGACGTCCACGACCTCCAGCCCGAAGCGCAGGTCCGGCTTGTCCGTACCGTAACGGGCCAGTGCGTCGGCGTAGGACAGGCGGGGGTACGGTGAGGGCGCTTTCTTGGTGGAAAGAGACGAGACCAGCTGGTGAAAGAGCAGCTCCACCTCGTGGAAGACATCTTCCTGAGTGGCAAAGGCCATTTCCAGGTCGATCTGGTAGAACTCGCCCGGGCTGCGGTCAGCCCGCGAAGCCTCGTCCCTAAAGCATGGCGCGATCTGGAAGTAGCGCTCCACGCCGCCCACCATGAGCAGCTGTTTGAACTGCTGGGGGGCTTGGGGCAGGGCGTAGAACTCACCGGGGTAGAGCCGGCTGGGCACCAGGTAGTCACGGGCGCCCTCGGGCGAGGACACGGTGAGCACGGGGGTCTGGACTTCGAGGAAACCGCGCGAGGACAGGTGGGTGCGCACCAGCTGGCAAAAGCGCGCCCTTTTGGCCAGCCGCTCGACCAGGGGCCCCCGGCGCATGTCCAGGTAGCGGTACGTGAGCCGGGCCTCCTCGCCGACGTCACTGTCGCGCTCGACCGGGAAGGGCAGTACCTCGGCCGCGGACAGGATCTCCAGGCTGTCGACCTCGACTTCGACTTCGCCTGTGGCCAGCTTGGGGTTGACCGTGTCGGCTGGCCG
>JBEKNX010000082.1:0-13440 GCA_049522375.1 Acidimicrobiales bacterium
CGGGGGACGGGCGCTCGGTGGCCGGGCCGATCGGCCTCGGTGCTGGGGCTGGCCCGGGCCCTCGGGCGGCTCTTGGCTCTGGGCCAGCTCTGAGCCCGCGGCCAGCTCTGAGCCCGCGGCCGGCTCTTGGTTATCAGGCGGCTCGGGGTCCTTGAGCGGCAACGAGACCACAGCGCGCTCGAGTACGAGCGACGGCTCGCCGGTTACCGGTGCGGCTCGCCCGGCGGCGCGTTCGGCGGCGGCGGCGACTACCGAGCCCAAACGTTGCGCCTCCCGCGGGGTCCTCTCCCGCCGGCTGCCCCGGGTGCTGATGTCGCCGGCCGCTCCTTGAGCCCAGGCACAGCGGCCCGTGGCGCCGGTGCCGGCCTCGAGGGCCTCGACGCCGGCGCCGATGATGTCCCCGGACACGGCCAGGTTGTTGGGCCCCAACACCGTGCCGTGACATGGGTGGACGATGACAATTCCCCTCAGCTCGCCCTCCCAGCTGGCCGTGAGCACGCTGAGACGCTGGGGCCGGGCATCGCCGGTGCGACGTCCCCCGCCGACGCCGTAGACAGGCTCCTCGGCCCACGCCAACACCGACGACGTCAGGTCTTCCACGGCGCAGACCATCGAGCTCGCCACGGCGTGGGGGAGAAAAGCCCGGTAACGACCTTGCGCGTCGCCGTACGAGCCTTTTTCGTCGGCCCAGGGCCGGTTGAGGTCCGGGCCGGCGTGGGTATGGGTGGCGCTCACCATGACGTCGTCGCCCGCCAGGCAGCCCGTGGCCTCGATGGCTGCCCTCACGTCCGCCACCAGGGACCGGCTGACTTCCAGGAGGTCGCAGACCACCCAACCGACCCGGGCCTGGCCATTGTCGAGGACAATTGACCGCGCCCGCAGCGGCTGGGCGACCTGCCGGCTCAGGGCCTCCCGGCGGGCGTAGCCGGCGAGGTAGCAGGGGAGCGGGGGAGTGATGGACGACCACCCGAAACCGGCTCTCAACGTACCTCCTCGACCCAGGTGGCAAACGGTGCCGGTACGCCGTGGACCCCGATCTCGTGGCAGCCGTCGAGAGTCGACGAGCCCGGCACGATCAGCGGTACCCGCTGGGAATTTTCGCCGAACCAGGCCTTCACCCGCTCCGCCAGTTCCGGGACGGCAGCCACGAAGCCGCCACCGATGACGACCGGCAGCCCCGGGTCGTCGCTCACCAAGGCGGCGGCGTCGGTCGCCAGCTCTGCCAGTTCACGGGCGGCGTTGTCGAGGATCTGTCCCGCCGTCACGTCGCCATCCCGGGCCGCGGCCACCACGCGTTCGGCGAACCGGGCAATATTGCGCAATTGGCTGCTGGGCCGCAGAGCCTCGGCCAAGGACTCGACCGGCCCGAATGCCTGCACGGCGTCGTCGCGCAACATTTCCGAGCCGCCCCGGCTGCCGTCCCGCCAGCGACAGGCGCTCTTCAGCCCCTCGAGGCCTACCCGGTAGCCGCTGCCGACATCGCCGAGCAAGTTGCCCCAGCCGTCCAGCCGGCGCGCCCGGCCGTCGTAGTCCACCGTCACGGCGATCGTCCCCGTCCCGACGGTGACCACCACCCCGGGCTTGGCGCCCAGGCAGCCGATGTAGGCGGCGGCGCCGTCGGGGACCAGGGTGACCCTGG
This sequence comes from Acidimicrobiales bacterium, assembly GCA_049522375.1. Classification (GTDB taxonomy): domain Bacteria; phylum Actinomycetota; class Acidimicrobiia; order Acidimicrobiales; family Palsa-688; genus Fen-671. Next base: position 1,640 of record JBEKNX010000082.1, read on the forward strand.
TGGCCCTGACGAAGGCGGCCAGCCGCCTGATGGCGTCTCGCTCGGCTTGTCCCGCCGACAGGCCCCGGGAGGTTATGACCACCCGGAACCCTCCGGGGACGTCGGCCGGCACCACGCCAGGACGCTGGACCACCTCGCTCAGCTCTTCCATGAGCGACCGTATGGTCCCGTCGCCCACGCCCGACCCGACCTCGCTGAGCTCGCTGAGGATCTCGCCCTCCCCGCTGACGTGACGGAGGCGCACATGTGTGCCACCAACGTCGGCGAGCAGGAGCGAGGTGCCCATCATGCCCCCGGCGTGACGGCGGCGCCGGGCTGGGGACGGGGGACGGGAGGCCCGGCCAGGCGGCGGCGGGCCAGCTCGACGACGCCGGTCACACCGGCCGTTTCGCCCACGCGCCCGCAGCCGAACTCGAACCTCGCCTGCATCCACTGGGTGATATCGCGCCGTGCCGCGTCGAGCAGGGCGACCAGGTACGGCGACCCGGGAGCGATCATCCCCCCGGCGAGGCCGACCCCGGCCGGGATGAACATGTTGACCAGGTTGGCGACGGTATAGCCGCAGGCGGCGCCCGCCGTAGCCAGCACTTCGAGGCTTATGGCGTCGCCGTCCATGGCGCTGTCCACCACGTCCTTGCCCGTGATGGTGGCGGCGCGGGAGTGGAGCGCGTGGTCAGGGTCGGCGGCGATACGGGCGCTCGCCGCCCGGGTGAAGGCGGTACCCGATGCGACCGTCTCCAGGCACCCGTACTTGCCGCAGGGGCACAGCAGCGACCCTCCGGGCACGGGGAGGTGCCCGACGTTGAGGCACAGGGGGTGCCCGTCGGCGGTGTCGAGGACGACGCAGGCCCCGACGCCGGTGCCGACCGAGAGGTACAGCCACGGTGAGACGGGCCCGCCGGGCCGGACCGCCAGCTCGGCTACGGCGGAGGCGCAGACGTCGTTTTCGATCACTACGGGCACGCCCAGGTGCCGGGACAGCTCCGGTCCCAGGGCCAGGTCGTGCCAGCCCAGGTTGCCGGCGTCTATGACCATGCCGGCGTGGGAGTCGACCAGCCCGGCTATCCCGACGCCCACCGCCACCACGTCCGGCCAGGTCAGCCGGGCCATCTCCACCGCCTTGGCGGCGGCCTCGGGGACGGCGTGGAACTGTCCGGGCCTCATCCGGTGGGGCCCGCCCGAGCCCCCGGGCGGTGCCAGGATGCGCCCCGCCGGTCGAGCGGGCCCTACGGTCGGGCCCATGACCAGGCCGGTCCCGGATCCGGCCCCGGGCCCGAGGCCGCCTCCGGGGCGTCCCACTCCCCGCCGGCCATTACCGCCACCACCATCAGGTCCTGGTCGAGCACGACCAGGTCGGCGGCCCGGCCAGTAACTATGGCACCGCACTCGTTGTCAATGCCGAGCAAACGCGCCGGGTTGCCCGACGCCGCCGCCGACGCCACTTCGATCGGCACGCCGCTCTCCTGCACGGCCCGGCGCAGGGCGACGTCCAGGGTGAGCGAACTGCCGGCCAGCGTGCCCGTCCCGGCCAGGCGGGCCTGGCCGTCGGCGACGCGGACGTGGAGGCCACCGACGAAGAAGTCCCCGTCGCCCATCCCGGCCGCCCTGACGGCGTCGGTGACCAAGACCATGCGCCCGGGCACGCTGGCCACGAGACTGGTGATGGCGGGGTGGACGTGCACGCCGTCGTTGATCACTTCGCAGGCGATGCCGGACACCAACGCCGCCCCGATGATGCCGGGTTCGCGGTGGTGAAGGGGCCGCATGCCGTTGAACAGGTGGGTGGCCTGCGCGGCCCCGGCGTCGATACCGGCCCGGGCTTCGGCGTAGGTGGCGTCGGAGTGCCCGATGGCGGCCACCGCACCGGCGTCCAGGATGTCCCCGATGACCTCCAGGGCACCGGGCAGTTCGGGCGCGATGGTCATGCTGCGCACGGTGCCCCGCCCGGCGACGACGAACCGGGCAAAAACCCGGCGGTCGGGCACCAGGATGTGGGCGGGGTTTTGGGCGCCCCGGCGAGAGTGGGCCAGGAACGGGCCCTCGAGATGGGCGCCGACGACGTGGCCGGAAGGCCTCGGGCCGGCGGCGACGGCGTCCGCCACCCAACCCAGTTGCTCGACCACCGCGTCCGGGGGCGCCGTCACCAGCGAGACGAGCGTGCGCGTGGTGCCGTGCCGGCGGTGGAAGGCGACGGCGCCCGTCATGTCCTCGGGCGATGCCGTCACGTCGTGGCCGCCTCCGCCGTGCACGTGCACGTCGATGAAGCCGGGCAAGAGCCAGCGCCCGCCCAGGTCGACCCCCTCCGATGGGCCGGATGGGGCGGGACCGCGGCCGGTGCCAGTGATCCTGCCGCCCTCGACGCTGACCCAGCCGTCCTCGAGGACGCCGTCGGGGGTGACCACACGGCCGCCCCGGAGCACTGTCATACCCGACCGCAGGCGGCCATCACCAGAACCGCACGCGGGCGCGGTACGGCCCCATCATCTCGGTGTTCTTCTCCCAGACACCGTCCAGGTTGCCGCTCACGAACACCGGTACCGGGTCCATCTTGCCGACCAGGCGTTCGGCCACCCCCACCATGACGGCGTGCATGACGGCGGCCCCGCCGACCGTGGACATCGGCCCGACCGGCTGCGGCACGCCCGGCAAGTGCACGACGGCGTCGCCGTGAGGAGCGCAGTTGTCGATCACGACATCGGCCAGCTCGTACAGTTTCTTGCCCGAGGCCGCCCGAGAGGACACCTGGTGCGAGTAGGCGAGCGACGTCAGGGCGATCACCGGGATCCCCCGGCGGTGCGCTTCGATGGCCATCTCCACCGGCACGCCGTTGCGGCCCGAGTTGGAAATGATTATCAGTACGTCTTGGGGGCCGACGTGGTGATAGTCGAGGATGTGAGGGGCGAAGCCCTCGAGGCGCTCGAGGAACTCGCTCTTGCCCACCTCCGTGCTGCCGGTCAGGCTCGGCTCGAGGATCGGGCTCACGGGTACGATCCCGCCCGCCCGATAGGCGACCTCCTCGGCCAGCTCATGTGAATGGCCGGTGCCGAAGGTGAAGACGATCCCGCCGGCGGCGACGCGCTCGGCGATAAGCTCGGCCGCCGCATCGATGGCCGGCAATTGACTGGTGCTGAGCTTTTCCATCGTCTCCCGACAGGACTGCAAGTACTCTGCGCTCGCGCTCATAAAGCTTGCCTCTCTAGTTGGCCGGTCAGCTCGGTGGTCCCCCAAGCGCGCCGGCAGTTGGATATAAGGCTAGACGTCGGTGATAAAGACCGACAAATCGCATAATCCGCGGCACCCGGTATTGGCGCATTATCAACGCATCCCCATGGTGGCCCGCAGCAGCTGGGCGCTGGGAGACCACGAAGAGCAGTTACGACTACCTGATCCCCCGGCGCTTGAAGCTCCTGAAACGGGAGATAGCGGGGAGCGACCTGGGGACAGACGTCGCGCGCTTCGCCACGGCCGTCTAAGAGCTCGGGTTCGCCCCCAGGACGTGAGCGTACATGGCTTCTCAGCTCGCCGCCCGGCTGCTCATCCAGACCGGCCGGCGCCTTTGCACTTACCGGGCCTGCACGTACTACGTCCGGGTCGTCCTCTACCACCTTGGCGTCCTGGCCGAGGCCCCGAGCCAACTCGGGGCGGCGTGCCAAAGCTGGCCGTCGCATTACGGGGGTCCCCGCCACATCGAGCCCTGGCTGTCAGCCGCGGCCGACGCGCGTCATCACCGCTCTGGCGAGCCCATCGCCGTCGCAGAGCGGAAGAACCGCATCCTTGCAGTGCGCCGCATGCTGGAGGACCTCGCCGAGTGGGGCTGGGCCGATGCTCCCAACCGGCGGCTCATCTTCGCCAGGGACCTTCCCCGGGCCTCGCGGCCGCTGCCTCGCTACCTGCCCCCCGACGCCGACCGGTGCTTGGCCGAGGTGCTGGAGGCCTGGCCCAACCGCATCGTCGCCGACGCCTTGTTGCTGCAGCGGGCCTGCGGGTTGCGCATCGGAGAACTGCTAGACCTCGAGCTTGACTGCGTCCACGAGATCCCTGGCCGGGGTGCCTGGCTCAAGGTGCCGCTCGGGAAGCTCAGCACCGCGCGCGTGGTCCCCCTTGACGACGAGACGCTTGTCATCATCGACCTCATCGTGGTCCACCGCTCCCCACGCCGCCCGCTGCGGCACCCACGCTCCTTCCGCCTCGTCGAGTTCCTCTTCACCCGTCGGGGCGGTCGTATCTCGCCCCAGTGCCTGCAAAAGGAGCTCGCCGCTGCGGCTATCGTCGCGCCTGGCGTTGCGGTCTGTAACGAGGGCGGCGACCTCTTCGCTGAAGGCATTGGGTGCTGTGCGGTTACGGCGAGGATAGGAACAGGACCGGGCGACCAGGTCCCGTTGCCAACGCATCAGCGTGGCTGGCGTGACGAGGAAGGCCAACCAGCTCTCCCAGATGGTGAGGAGCAACCTGGCCATGGCCATGCAGGGCTTCGTGGTGGTGCCGCTAACGCCCCGGCGCTCCCAGCTGAGCAGTCGGGCCAGAGTGGCCAGCACGGCGCGGTCGGTCGGGGAGTACCCTGGCCGCGCCACCTGACGTCTTAGTATTGCCAGCTGGTGGCGGAGCACGGCGATCTCCACGTCCTTCTGGTCGGACGCCGGGCCGAGCCCAAGGAGACCCAGGATCCGCCGAACGAGCAGCAAAGTAAGCCAGCAGCCCATGCCGACGATCCTGCCGGGCTGGCGTAGCCGCTGCTCAGAGCCGAGATCCTGACCTTGCACCCTTCACGTTCGTCTACCGTCTCCTCCATTGGGCCCTTGGACTCGTCCGTGTGCACCATTTGGACGACATCGCCAAGGATGGGGAGGTTGACGCCCACGCCGTCGGCAAGGCTGGCGCCTTCTGCCCGACGCGGACGAAACGACGCCTTCCCTTCCCGGCGCGGGAGGCGCGAGACCGTGGAAGCTACCAGGTGCACGAGAGGCGCGAGAGGCACGGGGTTGCAGTGATACAGTGCCCTTTCGTGGTCGCTTTAGCCCACAACCGATCACATGTAGTCCGCCCGCGAGCAACACTGCTCCGGCTGAGACACGCGACATCCGTTGGTTATGCCCTCCCAACCCTGTCACCCACCCTCGTCGAACCAGCTACGGTGCCGTCGCCCAACGACGTTGGCCAGTGAGGGCGCGGAGCATGCTGTGCTCCGGCAACTGTGGGGTCGTCCCACGGCACCGGGCCCAGCACCAGTCAACCCAGGGTCGGAGGGAGCATTGGGCCAACAACTGGGAGGTCCCAGCCTCCACGAGAAGAGCACACCACCATTCATTACCCACGATCCTGGTCCAGTCGAAATTGTCGCCCGCAGTACGCGTGCCGGAGATGGGTGTGCCCGGCATACGTGAACTCCCTTCACGCCCAAGAAAGGCAGGCCCGGCATTATGTCCCATGGAACAACTAAGGCAGCTTTTCGCAAAGCCACATCGGCTATCGGGATAGCTGTACTCACCGTAGCCGCGAGTACCCTCTGCATCGCCCCCGCGGGTGCCGCAAGCGGGCCGTCCGGCGTAGTCAAAATTATAACCTGGATTAACCCGCCAGCCGTAGCGGCGTTCAAGAAGATTGACGCGGAGTTCGAAAAGGCGTACCCCAACATCAAGGTGCAACTTGAGACGGCTGCCAACGTGACGACTGGGTACGCAACCCTCCTCGCCACAACCGTAGAGGCTGCAACCGCTGATATTGTGACGAGCACCCATGAAATTCAGCCTCTCCCCCTAAACCCCACTCGCGAAAACATGAACGACATGCAGTACTACGCGTCGAGCAACGTGTTCCTGCCACTAAACGGCCAACCGTGGTTGAAGACCTTCAACAGCGCCGCGATGCAGACTGAGACTTACAACGGGCACGTCGACGGCGTCCTGTCGGGTGTGTACCAGCGGGTGGTTTTTTATAACAAGGCTGACTTTGCCAAGTACCACCTCAGTGTTCCCACCACGTATTCGCAGTTCATCACCTTGTGCAACACGCTTGAGGCCGACCACCTCACGCCGCTGTGGCTCGGGGTAGGCGCGGGGGCCAGCGTCTACGTCCAGGACTTCCTGACCATGCCGCTAATGGCCAGCCTGTGGCTTCCCCAAGCCCCCGGCCACAACATTTACACCGACCTTCAGAACGGCAGCCAGAAGTGGGACAACCCCAACTTCGTACAGGCTATGACAGAGGAAGCAGCCATAGCCAAGTACATCGAGCCCGCCTACACCGGCGCCAACTGGCTGTCCATGCCGGCGGACTTCGGCGCCAACAAGGCCGCCATGTTGCTTGACGGGTCCTGGGACCTGTCCGTCGTCCATCAGGCGAACCCGAGCCTGCAGGTGGGCAGCTTCCCCCTGCCGGGGAGCAGTATCGCCAGCCAAAACCTACCCTTGGTCCAGCCGGACTTGAACCTCGAGATCCTCAATAAGGCACCCGACAAGGCGAATGCTCTCCTCTGGTTGAAGTTTTTCTCCTCCCAGCCCATCTACGACCAGTACGTGGACATCACGGGGATCTCCCCCAGCGAGACGTCGGGCACGTACACCAGCTTCAGTTCCGGCGTGCTGGGCAGCTGGTTGGGCAAGGGCACCCAGGTGGCGAACCTCCTGCCCAACCCAATGCCTCCGGTTGAGGGGTACTACGACACGGCGACCGAGTTCCCGTTGTTGCAAGAGCAAGTGATGGCTGGGTCCGTTACGCCCCAAAAGGCTGCCCAGATGATCCAGAGCAGCTGGAAACCGTAACAGGCGAGCAGCGCGAAAGAGCTTAGAGAAGCACGCTTGCGCAGGTGGCAGGCGCACCTCGTCGAGCCGGGGTGCGCCGCCGCCGGAGCCCAGGCACAGTAGCACGGCACATCACTAGTCAGCTACATCGTGGTGCGACGACTGTGCTAGGCGCGAGGGCTACGGACCAGAGGCCGGGAGGAGGTGGGACCGCTGCGTACTCGTAGCAAACTTATGGGCGGCGGACAGCTGTCCTTCGGGTCGCGGTTATGTATGTGGGGTGGGCTGGCAGTTGGCGTGGCGTTCTACGTCTTGTTCGGGATTGTGCCGGCTTTGGCGAACCTACTCGTCTCGTTCACGGACTATTCGGGCTTGCCCGGTTCGCCCACATCGTGGACTGGTCTATCAAATTACACGGTCCTCTTTACGGCGCAGCGGCCCGCCCTCATCTCGAGCGCGATCGATACGGTCTATTTTGTCGTCGGAGTGACCGTGGTCCAAAACGTCATAGCGTTGCTGTTGGCCCACCGACTGCAGGCGGACAGCAAGACGGCCACGGTGCTGCGCGTCCTGACGTTCTTCCCGATCGTCCTGGGGGTTACCGTCGTCGGGATCATCTGGCTGCTGCTGTTCGACCCGCTGTCCAGCCCGGCCCAGGCCACGTTGGGGTTGTTCGGGATGCATTCGGCGTTCTTTGGGTCGAACACACTGGCGATGCCCTTGGTGATCATCGTCCAGGTCTGGCAAAACCTCGGCTTCACGATGGTCGTGTTCATCGGGAGCCTGAAGACGATCCCCCGCTCGATCTACGAGGCCGCCAGCCTCGACGGCGTCACAAAGTGGCGGCGCTTCAGTGCCATAACATGGCCCATGATGGCCCCCGCGGTCACAGTTAACGTACTGTTTGCCGTTATCGGCTCGTTGACAACCTACAATCTCATTTATATACTTACCGATGGGCAGTTCGGTACTAACACGCTCGGCATCCTGGCGTTCAATAGCGCGTTCGGGGGATCTCCTGACCTCGGCCTTGGTGCCGCCGTTACTATTCTCTTATTGGTGGTTGCGGTGTGCCTCGCCGTCCCATTGGCCTTATTCCTCCGTGCCCGGGAACGTAGGCTGTTCACATGAGCGAGATTTCGAGTATGGGACCACGTGCGCTTCGGCGGCTGGTGAGGCTGACAGTGGCTTTATTGATCGGCTTATTGTTCATCATCCCGATCCTGTACGTAGTAATGATTGGTATTGAATCGCCCCAGCAGTTCTTGACACACCCCCTCGTACCCCCGTTCCCACCCACCTGGCAGAACTTCCCTTCAGCCTTCCAGCAAGGAGACCTGGGACCGGAGGTCATCAACACTGCTATCTATTCCGTTTCGGCCGCCGCGATATCGACCGGACTGAGCCTCCTGATCGCCTTCCCAATCGCTCGCAGGCTTATTCGGTGGTCGTCGTCACTGTACAGTTGGTTCGTGATCGGGATCTGCCTGCCGCTACCCATTATCCCATTATTCATCGAGGCGCGCCAACTCCATCTGTACGATAACCGGATAGGTTACATCCTGTTGCATGTGGAGCCGGGCTTGCCTTTGGGCGTGATCTTGCTGACGGCTTTCATTTCCGGGATCCCCAAGGAGTTGGACGAAGCTGCTTGGATAGACGGGTCTAGCTATTTTAGGTACCTGGGTGTCGTCGTGGTCCCGTTGGCATGGCCTTGTATTGTCATCACCTTCCTGTACTCGTTGTTGGCTGTGTGGAACGACATTATTGGCCCTGTCGTCTTCCTGGCCAGCTCGGACTTGTTCCCGGTGTCCCGGGGCGTATATAGCTTCTATAGTTCCAACCCGAGCGCGTACACGCTCATGGCCGCCGCGGTGATGATAGTCAGCTTGCCCGTAGCCTTGTTGTTTATGGTTTCCCAACGGCAGTTGTTGCGCGCCACCATGGGAATGTCCCGGTAGAGCTCTGCGCTAGCGCTCATAAGACTTCCCTCTTTGATTGGCCGGTCAGCTCGGTGGTCCCCCAAGCGCGCCGCAACGCGGCACGGCCCGGTCAGGCCGTTACTACCGTCACCCCCCGGTCCCGCAGTCGGGCGACTACCCCAGGTTCGGCGCTGCTATCGGTCACGAGGGTCGAGACTTTGTCCGTGGCGCAAATCCGGGCAAAGGCTATGACCCCGAGCTTCGAAGCGTCCGCCACGATGATCACCTGCCGTGCCCGGCTGACCATGAGCTGGTTGATCGAGGCTTCGTTCTCGCGGTGAGCGGTGGCGCCGCCTTCGGGGTCGATACCGTCGACGCCCAGGATGGCGACGTCCAAAGAGATCTGCGCCGGCAGCAGGGTGGCCAGCGGCCCGATCAGCTCGTACGACTGCGGGCGGACGACACCGCCGGTCACTACCACTTTGACGTGAGGGCGCACAACCAGCTCGTTGGCTATGTTCAGGGCGTTAGTGACCACCGTGACGCTGGGGCCGGTCGAGATGGCGTACATGTCGGCGCGAGTGGCTATCGCCCTGGCCACCTCCGTGGTGGTCGTGCCCCCGTTCAGCCCTACTATCGCCCCGGCCTGCACCAACGACGCCGTCGCCAGCCCGATCCGCTGCTTTTCGGAGGCATGGCGGGCTGTCTTGTAGCGCAGGGGCAAGTCGTAAGACGTGGCATTGGCCACCGCACCGCCGCGTGTCCGGGTGAGCATCTGCTGCTGGGCCAGCTGGTCGAGGTCACGCCGGAGCGTGGTGGCGGAAACGCCCAAGAGCGCCGAAGCCTTATCGACCGACACTCTTCCCTGCTCCGCCAAGAGGTCCAACAGCGTTGTCCATCGCTCGGGGCGAGCCAACGGCGTCCTCCTTTCAATGTGCTCGGGGCGGAACCTTTTAACGGCGCCGACTGCGGCACGAGCCAGCGCTTGGCTGACTGGAATGCACCGTGAAGGATAGTGCACGTTTTTGACGTGTTACAACACCGTACGTCCATCAAGCTCCAGGCCGGGGTGCGGCCGCCTCCCGGGCGGCGACGTGGCACGCCGCCTCGTGGCCGGGGCGCAGCTCGACCAGGTCCGGGACCTGGGCCCGGCACAGGTCTTCGGCCAGGGGGCAGCGCGGATGGTACGGGCAGCCGGCCGGCGGCTCGGCGCCGAGCGGGCCGACCTCTCCGGCGGATGCCTTGCGCCGGCCCGCCTCCACCTCAGGGTCGGGCAGCGGCACCGCCTCGGCCAGCGCCCGCGTGTAGGGGTGGAGGGGAGCGCCCAGCACGGCCTGGTAGGGACCGGACTCGACGACCTTGCCCAGGTACATCACCGAGATCATGTCGCTGATGTGGCGGACCATGGCCAGGTCGTGGCTGATGAACAGGTACGACAGCGCCAGCTGGTCCTGGAGCCGGACGAGCAGGTTCATCACCTCGGCCCGGACCGATACGTCGAGCGCCGAGGTGGGCTCGTCCAGTACGAGCAGGCGGGGCTCGACGGCCAGGGCCCGGGCGATGGCGACGCGCTGGGCCTGGCCGCCGGAGAGCTCGTGGGGGTACCGCTCCAGGAAGCGGGGGCCGAGGGCGACCATGGCCAGTAGCTCGTCGACCCGCCGGCGACGGGAGGACCGGTCCGGGGCCAGGTGGTGGACGGCGAGGACCTCGTTCAAAGCGGCCGAGACGGTGAGGCGAGGGTTGAGCGAGGAGAAGGGGTCCTGGAAGACGAGCTGGATCCGGCGGGCCAGATCCGCGCCGGCCCGGCCGCCGGCCAGCTCGCCCATGAGCTCGATACGCCCGGAGGTGGGCGGCTCGAGCCCCACGAGCACCCGGGCCAGGGTCGATTTGCCGCACCCGCTCTCGCCGACGACCCCGAGGGTGCGGGCTTCGGGCAGGGTGACCGACACGCCTCGCAGGGCACGGACGGGGGCGCCCCGGCGGGAGCGGTACTCCTTTACGACGTCGGTCGCCCGTAGGGCTATCTCTGCCATTCGTCTACCTTCGCCATTCGTCTACTCTCGCCATTCGCCTACTTTTGCCATTCTTCTGGGGCCTTCCAGCAGGCGGCGGCGACATCGGGGCCGCGATCGATGAGCGGGGGCTCCTCCTGCGCGCAACGCTCGAACGCGAACGGGCACCGCGACCGGAACGGGCACCCGCCATCCAGCCGGGCCGGGTCCGGCGGGCTCCCCCCGATCTGGGTCAGCGGTTGGCGGTGGAGCGTGCCCCGGTGGGGCAGGGAGCCCAGCAGGGCCAGGGTGTAGGGATGGCTGGGATGGGCGAAGAGCTGGCGGGTCGGGCCTTTTTCGACCACCCGCCCGGCGTACATCACCACGACCTGGTCGACGATGCGGGCCACCACCCCGAGGTCGTGCGTCACCCACACCACGGCCATGCCCGTGCGGGCCTGGATGTCCTCGACGAGCTCGAGGATCTGCTGCTGGATGGTGACGTCGAGGGCCGTCGTGGGCTCGTCGGCGATGAGCAGGCGGGGAGAAACGGCCAGCGCCATGGCTATCATCACGCGCTGGAGCATCCCGCCCGAGAGCTCGTGGGGAAAAGCGCGCTCCACCCTGTCCGGCTCCCGCAGCCCGACCTGGGCCAGCACCTCCCGGCACCGGGCCTGCGCCGCCTCCCGGGAGGCCCCGTGGGCGCGCAGGGTCTCGACGATCTGGGTGCGGACCCGCAGCAACGGGTTCAGCGATGTCATGGGGTCCTGGTAGACCATGGCCACCTCGGCGCCCCGCACCCGGGCCAGCCCCTTGTCGTCGAGAGTGCCCAGGTCCTGGCCGGCGAACATGATCCGGCCTCTGAGCAACCGCACCGGCGGGTCGGGCAGCAACCGCAGCACGGACAGCACGGTGAGGGTCTTGCCCGAGCCGCTCTCGCCCACGATGCCGAGCTTTTCGCCCGCGAACACCTCGAGGTCGACGCCGCGGACGATCTCGCTGGCCCGTCGCCGCCGGCGCACCCCGATGCCCACGCCCCGCAGTGACAGCAGCGGCTCGCCCACCGCCCCCGGCCCGCCCATCTCGACGCCAGCCCGGCTCGGCCCCGGCCCGGGCGGGCTGGTGCCCAACGCCGGCTGGCTCATGTCAAG
>JBEKNX010000083.1:0-13080 GCA_049522375.1 Acidimicrobiales bacterium
CGCGGCCCTACCCCCTCGACAACAGCGTGGCCATGTTGAAGCGCCTGGTCGGCAACGGGTTGGTGGCGCTGGCCGGGCCCAATACCAAAGACGTGACGCAGTGGACGGGTACGGGGATCTACCCCGAGGTCAACCTCGGCTACGGCATCCGGGAGCTGGCGGTCCACGACCCTGTCCTTCCCCCCTCCTACCTGCGCACCTGGCCGGTAGCGGCCGCCACGGTCAACGACCACCTGGGCGACAACGTCTTCGTACCGTCGGTCGGCACGGCCCGACGGGCCCGTTTCTACGGCGCCCAGTTCATTCTCGCCTCGCCCGGTCGCCAGCCCAAAGGCGCCGTGTTCGTGGCCAAGATCCCGGCCGCATTGGTCCGGTACGTCTTTTTGTACCGGGTGCCCGGCGCCTCCCAGTTCAGCTTCGAGGACGGGCCCGGGCACGGCGCCCGGGCCGCCCCCCATGACAGCGCCCAGGTGCTCGCCCAGGCCCAGCCCGACAACGGCATGTGGCGACTGGCCGTGCGGGTACCGATCACGTCGGCGCTGACCGTGCGGGTGACCTACCTGCCGGGCTGGCACGTCCTGGCCGATGGCCGCGCCTTAGCCGTGCACGAGGTGGACGGCCTGTTCGTGGGGGCGACGGTCCCGGCGGGTACCCGTACCATCGTGGTGCGCTACTGGCCCGGCGGGCTCAGCGCCGGTTCCGCCCTGGCCCTCGCCGCGCTGGGGGTGCTCGTGCTGGCGTCGTCCGCCGAGGGGGCGGTACGGCGAGAACGACGTACGCAGGCCCTAGCGCCGCCCCCCGCGCCGGTGCATACTGGTCCGTGGTGGAGACGGCTCCTAGGTCGCTGGTTTTCCCCGACCAGCGGGGTCAGCACCGGTACCTGAGGGTGACCTGGCACGCGGACACGCGTACCGTCGTGCTGTCCCACTGGACGGGTGCCCTGTGTACGGCTTCGACCCGTGTCGCTCTGGCCGACATGTCGAGACTGATCGTCTTCCTCGTCAACGCCCTGGACCGCAGCGCCCGGGCCGTCCCGACCGAGCTGCCGGGCCCGGCGCGGCCCGGGCCGTCCCGGCCCGGCCCGGCCGCCCGCGCCGCCCGTGACCGGGTGGCGACGGCCTTGACGAGCTGGCGACGCCTTTTCGGCCCCCGCCTGGCCCAGGTGGTCTCCATCGGCCAGCGGCGGCAGGCGCCGGGGCCGGAGACGACCGCTACAGCACCGTGCTCGCCGCCGGCTCCCTTGGCTCGGGACCGCTCGACGCCGGTCCGTTCGTACCCCGACTGAGCCTTTCACTGACCACGAACGACGAGCCGCCGGGGGGCATGCTCACCCCGTAAAGGCAGTCCGCCGCCTCCATCGTGCGCTTTTGGTGGCTCACGACCAGTAACTGCGATTCGTTGCGGAACTCGTTCAGCAGGTCCAAGAACCGGTGCAAGTTGACGTCGTCGAGAGCCGGCTCGACTTCGTCCATCATGTAAAACGGCGAGGGCCGGCTGCGGAAAACAGCAAATAGGAAAGCCAGCGCCACGAGGCTCCGCTCCCCGCCTGAAAGCAAAGAAAGTTGCCGGATATTTTTCCCGGCCGGGCGGACCTCGAGCTCCACTCCGGAGCCCAGGATGTTGGACGGGTCGGTCAAAGAAAGGGAGCCGTGGCCTCCGGGGAACAATGTTCCTACCAGATTGGCGAAATTTTCCGCCACGTCGTCGTACGCCGCCTTGAAAACCGTGATTATCTCGGCGTCCACCGCTTTTATGACCTTGCCCAGTTCGCGCCGCGCCGCAGACACGTCGTGGAGCTGGCCCTCCAGGAACTTGTGGCGCTCTTCAAGGGCGGCGTGCTCCTCCAAGGCGAGGGGGTTGACCGGCCCCATCAGCCGCAACTCCCGCTCCAGCTCCCGGGCCCGGCTGGGCGCGCTCGCCCCCGGCGGGAGCGGAGGGCACTCCGGCGTCCCCAGGGACTCCGGCTCGCAGTCCAGTTCCCGGCGCACCGTCTCGGTCAGCGCCTCGAGCCGGCCTCGCACCTGGGCGTCCTCGAGCTCCACCCGGGACATGTGCTCCCGCAAAGCCACCAGCTCGCGCTCGACGCCCGAGCGCTCCCGGCGCAGGCCTTCGAGGTCCTCGGAGGCGGCCCGCAGGGTCTCGGTCTCGGCCCGGCGCTGTTCCCTCAAGCTGGCCAGCGCCTGTTCCAGGGTGTTGAGCCGCTCCTCGACGAAGGCGCGGAGCCGGGCCACCGCCTCCGCTTTGGCGACCAGACGAGCGCGACGCTGCTCGGCCTTCTCCCGCTCGGCCACGTTGCCCTCCAGCCGGCGCTCCACCTCGGCCAGACGCCGGCTCAGCAGAGCCCGCCGTTCCTCGACCCCGGTGGCCCGTACCTCCAGGTCACGGCGAAGCGTGGCGATGGCGGCACCCCGCTCGGCCAGGCGCTGGCGCTCGGCCCGCTCCCATGAGGCCCGCCTGGACTCTTCGGCCGCGGCGGCTTCGAGCTCGGGGAGGAGGGCCTCGAGCTCTGCCACCCGGGCCACGTCCGAGGCCCGACGGGCGACGAGCTCTTCGTGCTGAGGGCCGACGCCGGCCAGTTCGTCGTCCGCTTCGGCCAGGTCGGCCCGGGCTCGCCTCAAAGCTTCGCCGGCGGCCCTCAGCTGGGCGGCATTGTCGGCCAGGGCGCGGCGGGCATCGGAGGCGGTCGACCTCGCCTGCCCGAGCGCGGCCTGGGCCTCGTGCTCGGCGCTCGCCGCCCGGGCGGCGGCGAGCGTTGCCTGCTGCACGGCCTCACGCGCCTCTTCCAGGGCGGCGCCCGTGGCTCCCGTGCCATGGGACCCGGTGCGCCAGATGCCCTGCGAGCACCGGTCCCCGGCCTGGGTCACGACCACCAGTTGGGGCCGGGCCACCGCCAGGTCGACGGCGCGGGACCAGTCGCCGGCGACGACCACGGCCCGGGCCAGCAGCCGGTCGAGCAGCTGGCTGACGGCGGTGTCCTGCGAACGGACATGGCGGCTCAGCCACGCCGTGCCCTGCGGCAGTTGTCCCCCGGGCAGTTCCTCCCGCGGCGTCGCCCCGGTAAGTTCGCCCGGCCCGGTCCCAGGCCCGCCCCCTTCACCCTCGGCCACAGCGATCACGGCGCCAGCGGCGTTGTGCTCGGCCAGGTGGGCCAGGCCCCGGCGCGCCGCCTCCTCGTCCTTCATGAGCACGGCCGAGAGCGCCTCACCGGCGGCGGCGTCGAAAGCAGCTTCGTAACCGGCGTCCACGTCGACCAGCTCGACCAGCGCGCCCAGCATGCCCTCGACCCCGGCCAGGCGACGGGCACCGGCCCGGGCGCGCGCTTCGTCCAGGGCCTGGGCCAGCGCTTCGGCCCTCGCCGTCCAACGATGACGCTCGGCGTCGACGGCCCGGCGGGCCTCCTGCTCGGCGACCAGTGCCTCCTCCGCCGCCGCCAGCTGGCGGGCAGAGGTTTCGGCCGCCGCCGAGAGCATGCCGGCCCGGGCGCTGGACTCGAGGGCCTGGGCCTCGGACCTGCCCACCTCCTCCTCGAGCCGGGCTTTGCGCACCGCCAGCGCGTCGGCTCGTCCCCGGGTGCGGAGCAGCTCGGCGTCCGCCTGCTCCACGGCCCGGAGGCGGGCAGCCAGCTCGGCCCGCACTTCGCCGGCCCGTTCGCCAGCCACCACGTCGCCTCGAGCGCCGGCCAGGGCAGCTTCGACGTCGGCGACCTGGAGCGCCAGTTCTTCTTGCGCCGCCTCCAGCTCGACCTCGAGGGGGAGCAGGTGGCGCGCGTCGTGCTCCGTGCCCTCCAGTTGCTCGTAAAGCGACGCCGCCTCCGCCTCCAGGCTGGCCACCACGTCCCCGTCCACGGCGGCGGCCCGGTCTCTGTCGATCCCCCGGGCGCGCTCGGTCATCAAGGCCACCAGCCCCGAAGCCCGCGCCCGGAGGCCCTCAGCGGCAGAAACGAGCTCGGCCAGGTCCGTCGCCTCCGAGCTCCGGCGGGCGGCGTCCAGGCTCGCCTCGGCGGCGCCCACCCGGGCGTCGAACCGGGCCAGGGCGGCCAGGGCCGCCTCTTCCGAACGCCGGGCATCGGCTTTGGCCGCGCCCAGCGCGCTCAACCGCGGCCCAAGCAGGTTGAGCTCGCGGCCATGGAGGTAACGGCGCAAGGCCGCTAGTTCGGAGCTCACCCCGGCGTAACGCCTGGCCGCCTCCGCCTGGCGCTCGAGCGGGCGCAGTTGGCGCCGGACTTCCTTCAACAGGTCCTGCGCCCGCAGCAGGGCACCTTCGGTCGACTCCAACCGGCGCTCGGCCTTCTCCTTGCGCCGGCGGTACTTGGACACCCCGGCCGCTTCCTCGATGACGCCGCGGCGGTCCTCGGCCCGAGCGGAGAGGATGGCGTCGAGCTGGGACTGAGAAACGATCGTGTGCTGCTGGCGCCCGACGCCGGAGTCCGAAAGCAGTTCCTGGATGTCGAGCAGGCGACAGGGGGCACCATTGATCAAGTACTCCGACTCGCCGCTACGCCACAGGGACCTGGTTATGCAAACTTCGGAAAAGTCGATCGGCAACAAGCCGGCCGAGTTGTCGATGACCAGGGAAACCTCCGCCCGCCCGAGGCCGGTCCGCTTGGAGGTCCCGGCGAAGATGACGTCCTCCATTTTCGAGGACCGCAGCGTCCGCGGCCCCTGAGCTCCCAGCACCCAGGCCACGGCGTCGACGATGTTGGACTTGCCCGAGCCATTGGGCCCGACCACGACGGTCACGCCTGGCTCGAACTCCAGGGTGGCCGTGTCGGCAAAGGACTTGAAGCCCTTGAGCGTCAGCGACTTCAGGAACACGTTCCGCCAAACCTAGTGGGCATGGCGCCGGCAGGGGCGGACCGTCGTGCCTGCATGCCGGTCCCCCTCAGTCCTCGACCGGCAACCTTGAGGCCGTCGCCGACCAGGTGTACTCGAGCCCCTCGGCGATGACCCCGGCCACACTTTCCCCGAAGTAGCGGGCGGTGAGGAACAGCGCCAAGTCGATGCCGCTGGTGACGCCGCCCGAGGTCACAACCGTTCCTTCATCGACAACGCGCTGAGCGACAACGGTCGCCCCCAGGGCGGCCAGGTCGGCGCGAGCGTCGTGATGGGTGGTGGCCCGCCTGGCCCCGATGACCCCGGCATGGGCCAGGAGGAGCACCCCAGTGCACACGCCGGCCATGACCGAGCCCGACCCGGCCGCCTCGGACAGCAAGGGTAACCATTGGCCTCGGCGCACCTCTGCCCACGCCCCGGCGTCGGAGCGGGCCACCCAGCCACCGCCGGGGACGATCACCACCTCGGCATCGCCGGGCTTGAACTCGGCGTCCGGCTGGAAACGCATCCCGAACGAGCCGCTCACCCATGAGACCGCCGTCCGGCTGCACAGCCTGACCTGGACGTCAGCACCTATGGCCGCCGCCCGCCGGAGGACCTCCACCGGCCCGACGACGTCGAGCTCGTCGACCCCGTCGAAAACGACCATGTCCATGAACACGGGCATCAGCGCGGCCTGGGGACGCTTGGTCCCAGCACCCGGGCCCGCATGAAGCCGTAGACGTCAGTGCTCAATACCGGCTTCCTCTCCAACAGTACCCGTCAAAAAAGACGGTAGCAGGCCGGCTCCTGTCTCACGCGCTCCGCTCTCAGGCGCTCGCACCTCAGGCGCTCGCACCTGGGCGGCGTCGCAGTGGAGGCAGCGACGGCGGCGGCTGGCGGCGAGGAGGGAGCTCGGCCAGGAGGGACGCGGTGGCGACGGTAACCGCCCTGACGGCCTGTTCGAAGGCGGGCTCGGCCGGCGCCGAAGGCGCCCGGATCCCGCTCACCTTGCGCACGTACTGGCGTGCCGCGGCCTCGATCTCGGTCTGCGTGGCGGCGGGCTCGAGCCCCCGTAGCACTGTGATGTTCCGGCACATGGCAGTGACGTTACCGGCGCGCCAGGGCTAGCCCGGTTCCCGAGATAGGCGGAGGCTGCGGACGAGGCCGGGCTCAGCTCGCGCCGGCCGGGCTCAGCTCGGGCGGGGCTCAGCTCTGGCAGGCCGGTTTCAGCTCTGGCAGGCCGGGCACAAGAAAGCGCTGCGAACTCCCATGTCCAGTCTCTGGACGGCCTGCCCGCACAACAGGCAGGGCATCCCGGACCGGCCGTACACCTTGTGCTCGAGCTGGTAACGGCCGATGTTGCCGTACAGGTCGCGGTACTGCTGGTCTCTCAGAGAAGAACCCCGGCCCGCGATCGCCGCCTCCAGCACCGAGCGCACCGAGACGGCCAGGCGCCCGAGCTCTTCGGGCGTCAGCGAACCCGCCGGGCGGTCGGGCCGCAAACCCGCCTCGTAGCAGACCTCGTCGGCGTAGATGTTGCCCAGGCCGGCCACGGTCCGCTGGTCGACCAAAAGGCGCTTGAGCGGCGCACGGCGACCGGCCAGCGCGGCGCTGAAATAGGCGGCGTCGACCGCCAACGCGTCGCGGCCCAAGTGGCCGAGCTCGGTCAGGCCGGCCGGGCCGCCGCCCACGCCAGGGCCGGGCGCCGGCCCGGCCACGAACAGCTCGCCAAAGGTCCGGGGGTCCACGAAGCGCAGCTCCCCGGCACCGCTGAAAGCCAGAACGGCGTGGGTGTGAACGGGCCGGGGCTCGCCGGCCGCCGCCGCCAGGAGCTGACCGCTCATCCGCAGGTGCACCACCAGCACGCGCCCGCCTTCCCACTCCAGGAGCAGGTACTTACCATGGCGGCCGACGCCCGCCAGCCGCTGGCCGGCCAGGGACGCCAGCGCCGCGGGGGGGTGCCGGCGGACGGTCCGCCGGCCCGTGACGACGATGTCGAGGAGGGCATGGCCGGCGTAGCAGCCCGAAATGTCCCTCCTTACGGTTTCCACCTCGGGCAGTTCGGGCACCGCTACTCCGCTCCGGGCTGGCCCACCTCAGCTCCGGACGGGCCCGGCTCAGCTCCGGACGGGCCCGGCTCAGCTCCGGACCGGTCGCCGTCACCGGAGGGGCCCGGCTCAGCTTTCAGCGCGAACCACGCGAAGCGCGCTGCCATCTGCTCCGCCTGTTTCTTCGACCGTCCCGCGCCTCGCCCGAGCGACCGGCCCCTCACCGCCACCTCGGCCTGGAAGACCTTGGCATGGTCGGGGCCGCTGTCGGCGATGCGGTACAGGGGGAGCTCGTCGTAGGTCTGCGCGCACAGTTCCTGGAGCCGGGTCTTGTAGTCCTCGTCCCCAGGGCCTCTGGCCGCTTCTCGCAGGCGGTCCCCCAGCAGCCCGAGCACGATCTCGTTGACGGCGCTGTAGCCGGCGTCGAGGTAGACGGCCCCGATCAGCGCCTCCATGGCGTCGGCCAGGATCGAGAGCTTCAGCCTGCCGCCCGAGGAGTCCTCTCCCTTGCCCAGGAAAAGGGCGTTGCCGAGCTCCAACTCGCGGGCGGTGCCGGCCAGGGAGGCAGAATTGACCACCGCCGCCCGGGCTTTGGCGAGCTCGCCTTCGGGCAGGTCCGGGTAGGCGCGGTACAGGTAGTCGGTGACGACCAGGCCCAGGACGGCATCGCCTAGGAACTCGAGGCGCTCGTTGGGCTCGCGGCCGGAGTGCTCTGCGCACCACGACCGGTGGGCCAGGGCTTGAGCGAACAATTCCTGGTTGCCTACGTCCCAACCCAACCGGGCGGCAAGACCGGCCCGCTCGCCGGCCGCATGATCGCCGGCCGCATGATCGCCGGCCACTTCCGGGCCGGTCAGCACCGGCGCCTCAGGAACTGGTCCCTATCTTGGATACCACGTAATCGACAGCGTCGCGCACCGTCTTCAGGTCTTCCAGGTCCTCGTCGTCGATCCTGAAACCGACGAACCGGCCCCCCAGGTCCTTTTCCAGAGCCTCTACCAGCTCTATGAGAGCGAGCGAGTCGGCACCCAGGTCCCCGAAGGAGGCGCCTTCCGCGATGTCGCCCGGACTGACCTCCAGGATGTCCGCCAACGAACCCCGTACGAGCTCGAGCACCTGCGGACGCCCGAAGCCCCCGTCCTGTACGCCAGTCCCGCCCTGTATGCCAGTTTCGGCAGCCATAAACCCCGAGGTTAGCAGCCGTTTGACCGTTGGCGGGCGAGGTCGGGCTAGGCGCGACCCGACGCGATCACAGCCTCGATCCGGGCCACCAACTTGTCGGCCGCGGCATGATGGGCCACCTTCACGGCGTTGAGGATGGCCCGGGCACCCGAGGAGCCGTGGCTGATCACGCAGACACCATCCACCCCGAGGAGCACCGCCCCGCCGTAGGTGTCGGGGTCGAGCTCGTGGGCCAAAGGACTGAGCGCCGGCAGCACCGCCTTGGCTGCCTCCTTGACGTCGGCATCGCCCGTGAGCGCGCTCAGCACCCCCCCGACCACGGCCTTGACCCCCCCTTCCAGGGTCTTCAGCACGACATTGCCGGTGAACCCGTCGGTCACGACCACGTCTACCCGGTCGCTCATCACGTCCCGGCCTTCGACGTTGCCGATGAAGCGCACCTCCGGTCCGGCGGCGCCTGCCTCGAGCAAGGCGTGGGCCTCCTTCACGAGGGCATTGCCTTTGGTCGCCTCCTCGCCGATGGACAAGATGCCGACGCGGGGATCTCTTATGCCGAAGCGCTCGGTGGCCAAGGCCCATCCCATCTGGGCGAACTGGACGAGCATGGGGGCCGTACAGTCGACATTGGCGCCCGAGTCGATCAGGACCGTGGGGGTCGACCCCGGTACGGGGATGGGGGTGGCGATGGCCGGCCGGGAAACACCGGGCAGGCGGCCCATGCGCAACAAGGCACTGGCCATGGCCGCGCCCGTGTTGCCGGCGCTCACCATGGCGCAGGCCCGGCCTTCGCGGACCGCTTCGGCGCAACGCACCAGCGAGGAGTCCCGCTTCACCCGCACGGCGCGGCCGGGGTCCTCGTCCATGCCGATGACCTCGCTGGCGGCGAGGATCTCGACGCCAGCCTGCGGTGCCAGCGTGCTGAGGTAGTTGGCGTCGCCGACCAAAAGTACGGGGATGCCGAGCTCCTGAGCTGCTTGGCGCGCCCCCGTCACGACTTCGCTCGGCGCCCGGTCGCCCCCCATGGCGTCGACGGCTACGGGCAGCCCGTCAACGATGTCAGCCATTAGGGGGCCACGCCGGCAGCTAGCTTACGTCGACGGCTTGGCGGCCCTTGTACCAGCCACAGTTGGAGCAGACTGTGTGCGGCACCTTGGCTTGGCGGCACTGGGGGCAAACGCTGCGCGCCGGGACGGACAGGCTCCACGCGCTCGCCCGCCGGCTGCGTGACTTGGACTTTGAGGTCTTCTTCTTGGGGACGGCCACGAATTGGCGATCCTACACGCTCCTCACCCACCTCCGCCGCCCTCCGCCTGGTTACGGGTGCCCCCGGTGGTCCGGCCTTTGGTGGCCCGAGCAGGCGGCGGCGCTCGGAGCACGTCGAGGCCGGACCACCGGGGGTCGACGCTCACCTCGTCGCACTGACAGGGAGCGACGTTGAGGTCGGCGCCGCACAGGGCACAGATCCCCCGGCAATCCTCCCGGCACAGGGGCAGCAGCGGGAGCGACACGAAAAGCGCGTCGAGCACCATTTCCCGCAGGTTGACGTGGTCCTCCGCCATGGCGTACGTGCCCTCTTGCTCGCCACCGCCGCGCCGGAAGATCTCCCGCACCTCGGCGACGAACTCTCCGTCGAGGCTGCACAGACAGCGCCGGCACTCCCCTTCCCAAGGTCCCGACACCCTCCCGGTGACCGCCACGCCACCGTCGAACGCCTCCAGGGTGACGTCCGCCACTGCCACGCTGCCGGCAGGGACGCGGCTGTCCACGTCGGCGACGAGGTCTTCGGCCAGGACGCCCCGGCGCACCACGCGGCGGGCGCCCCGCAGATCCCGGAAATCCCCCAGGGCTACCTCAAACGGGTCCATGGCCACGCTTGCCATTGTGGCGTCCGCGGCCCCAGTTCCTACCGGCGTCAAGTCCTCCCGACGTCAAGTCCTGCCCAGGGACTGCAGCGCGCTAGGCAGCACGGTCAGTTCCGCCAGGCAGGCCCGCTCGGGGAGGCTGAGCGCGAAGACGATAGTCGCGGCCACGTCCTCGGGCTGCAGGCACTGTGCCAGCACCTCCGCCGTCGGCGGCTCCGGGCGCTTGTCCAGCAGTTCGGTCCCCACCATCCCGGGCAAGACCGACGTGAACCGGACGCCATGTTCGTGCTCCTCGATCGCCGCGGCCCGCACGAAGGCGAGTACGCCGCCCTTCGATGCCTGGTAGGCAGGCCCGGACACGTCTGGCCACAGGGCGGACACGCTGGACACGACCACGACCTGCCCGCGGGACTTGCGCAGTTGGGGCAGGGCGGCCCGCACGCAGGAGAAGACACCGGTGAGGTTCGTCTCCAGCAAGCTCCGCCAACTCCCATCGGTGAGCTGGCCCATCCGCCGCTCGGGGATGTTGGTACCGGCACAGCAGACGAGGGCGTCCAGAGGCGCCTCCTGGCCTATCTCGTCCACCAGCGCCTCTACTGCGGCGGGACCGGTGACGTCGAGCGGACGGACGGTCAGCCGCCCCGTGCCCATCCGGCGCGCCCCTAGGCGCTCCTCGGCCAGGCCGGCCCGCCGGGCCACGGCATAGACGCGGGCCCCAGCGTCGACCAGGGCCGCCGCGGTGGCCAACCCGATCCCACGGGCCGCGCCCGTGACCAGCACCAGGCGCCCCGACAACGGTCGCAGCACGACGCTCATCGGCCTGCGCCGGGCGCGGGTTGGAGGACCACCTTCATCAGGCCGGGAGCGCCCGAACGCAGGCGTTCGAACCACCCGGCACCCTCCGACAACGGCGCCACGGCACTGATCAGCGGTCCGACGTCGACCTTGCCCGAGCTCAACAACTCGATGCACTCGGGGTACTCGCCCGAAGAGGCGCAGGATCCGTAGAGGGTCAGCTCCCGGGTGACGGCCGCCTGCAAGGGGAGGTCCACCATGGCAGAGAGGTTGCCGACGAGCCCGACCCGGCCTGCCTTGCGGACCGACGCCATTGCGGTCTGGACGGCGGCCGTCACGCCCACGACCTCGAAGGCAAGGTCGGCCCCGGCGCCGCCCGTCAGTTCGCGGACCGCCGCGGCAACGGCGTCGGCCCCGCCCGAGACGGTGTCGGCGCCGAACTGCTCGGCCAGCGCCAGACGGCCGGCGTCGAGGTCGGCACCGATCACGCGGTCACACCCGTAGGCGCGCAG
This sequence comes from Acidimicrobiales bacterium, assembly GCA_049522375.1. Lineage (GTDB taxonomy): Bacteria > Actinomycetota > Acidimicrobiia > Acidimicrobiales > Palsa-688 > Fen-671. The sequence goes on from JBEKNX010000083.1 coordinate 11,214, forward strand.
CGCCTGGACGACGAGTAGCCCGACCATCCCCGTACCGACGACGACCGCCGTGTCTCCGGGCGAAACGCCGACGCGCCGAACGGCGTGGACGGCGACCGAAAGAGTCTCGAGCAGAGCCGCCCGCTCAAAGCTCAACCCGTCGGGGAGCCGGTAGAGGATGCGGGCCGGGACGGCGACGTAGTCGGCGAAGGCGCCGTCCCGGCGGTACTCCTCGCACGACACCCCGAGCACGCGTCGCTCGTCGCACAGGTTCAGCTGACCTTGGCGGCAGAAATGGCACCGGCCGCAGGAAACCGTCGAGTCGAAGGTGACGCGCTCGCCTTCGGCCCAGCCCTTCACCCCGGCACCGACCCGGGCGATCACACCGGCTGCTTCGTGCCCCATCACGAGCGGCGGGCGGCGGCGCCCGGTGCTCCCGTCCATGCCGTGGACGTCGCTGCCGCAGATCCCGCACGCCCGCACGGCGACAAGGACCTCGTCGTCGGACAACGCGGCGAGCGGGACGTCGGCGTAGTCGAAGTGGCCCGGTCCGGTCAGGACCAGAGCTTTCATCTCTGCCAAGCTGGCCATAGGGGCCCAGGCTACTCCGCCCCAGAAAACCCACCAAGGCCCAGAAAACCCACCAAGGCCCAGAAAACCCACCAAGGCCCAGAAAACCCACCAAGGCGCGTGACCACAACGTGACGACACTCGAAGTTCGGGACCAGCGGCTGAAGGCGATCGTCAGCGACGAGCCGGTTGTGAAGAGAGCGGGAGGTTTCGAGTTCACCGAGGGACCGGTCTGGAGCCCCGCGGGAACGCTCATCTTCAGCGACATCCCTGCCAGCACGTTGTACGAGCTGGACCCGGCGATCGATCAGGTCAGCTGCTACCGCAAACCGAGCCACAAGGCGAACGGCAACACTTACGACCACCAGGGCCGGCTGGTCACGTGCGAGCACGCAACGAGCCGGGTCGTGCGTGAGGAGGCCGACGGTTCGCTCACTGTCCTCGCCGCCGAGTACGCCGGAGCCGAGCTCAACAGCCCCAATGACGTTGTCGTGGACAAGGCCGGCCGCATCTGGTTCACCGACCCGCCCTACGGGCGGATGGACATCCCCGAAGGCGACCCCCGGCCCTTTTCTCAACCAGTCCAGGGCGTCTACCGGCTCGACCCGGGCGACGGCTCGATCACGTTGGTGGCCGATGACTTCGACCGCCCGAACGGGCTCTGCTTCGCCGATGACGAGAGAGTGCTGTTCGTGAACGATACGTCACGGATGCACGTTCGTAGCTTCGAGGTCCGGGGCGCCAACCGCTCCGGCGGTGAAGCCCAGCTCATCGGCGGCGAGGTCTGGGCGCGCCTCGAGGGGACCGGTGAAGGCGCGCCGGACGGGATGAAGGTGGACAGCGAGGGCAACCTGTACTGCTGCGGTCCCGGTGGGGTGCACGTGTTCAGCCGTGAAGGGCATTGCCTGGGCGTGGTGCTCGTCCCCGAAACGGTGGCGAACTTCAACTGGGGCGACAAAGACCGCAAAACGTTGTACATGTGCGCGGTCACGGGGCTTTACAGCGGCCGGGTGCTGGTCCCCGGGCCGGCGGGCACAGTCACGACAACGGCGCTATGAGCCAGTCCGCCTCGAAGGTGGGCTTTTCGCCTGTCTTGGCCCGTAACTGCAGACGGTGAGGCGAGGTCACGAAGACGATGTCGGCCTGGAACTCATCGGCGCTCGTCCAGCCGCCGCTCACCGCCACTGCCGGCAAGAGCCTATGGACGCCCGGCGACCGCAAGCCCGGCAGCTCGCCTTCAGTCCAGCGGCCCGGCCGGAGGTGGAAGGAATGTTCGGCGCCGTTCATGACAACGGTGAGGCGAGTGCCGTCATCGTCG